>JBKJUD010000481.1:0-5073 GCA_046590735.1 Candidatus Eiseniibacteriota bacterium
CCGCGCGCCGTAGGAGTTGAAGTCCTGCGGCGCGACGCCGAGCGATTGCAGGTACAGCCCCGCGGGCGAATCGCGCGCGATGGAGCCGGCGGGGGAGATGTGGTCCGTCGTGACGGAGTCGCCGACGTATACCAGGCAGCGCGCGTCGCGGATGGCCGCGGGCGGCGCCGGGGTCGCGGTGAGGCCGTCGAAGTACGGCGGATTGCGGATGTAGGTGGAGTTGTCGACCCACGCATAGCGGTTGCCCTGCGGCACGTCGAGCGCTTGCCACGCGTCGCCGCCCTCGAGCACGTGGTCGTAGCGGTCGCGGAACATCTGCACGTCGATGCCGGATTCCACCGTGCGCGCCACTTCCTCGTTGCTCGGCCAGATGTCGCGCAGGAACACGGGCGCGCCATCGGCGCCGGTGCCGAGCGGTTCGGTCTCGAGGTCGATGTCGACGGTGCCGGCGAGCGCGTAGGCGACCACCAGCGGTGGCGACGCCAGGTAGTTCGCGCGCACCTGCGGGTTCACGCGGCCCTCGAAGTTGCGGTTGCCCGAGAGCACGGCGGCCACCACGAGGTCGCCTTCCTTCACGCCCGCGGCCACCGGGTCGAGCAGCGGGCCGCTGTTGCCGATGCAGGTCATGCAGCCGTACCCGGCGAGCGCGAACCCGAGCGCGGCCAGCGGCGCGTCGAGGCCGGTGCGCGCGTAGTAGTCGGACACCACCTTCGAGCCCGGCGACAGGCTCGCCTTGACCCACGGCTTCGCGGTCAGGCCGCGCGCGACCGCGTTGCGGGCGAGCAGACCGGCGGCGAGCATGACGCTCGGATTCGACGTGTTCGTGCACGACGTGATCGCGGCGAGCACGACGGCGCCGTGCGTGAGTGCGACCGGACCGTGGGAGGTGGGGATGGTGACGTGGGTGACGAGCGCGGCGGGCACGGCGGCGCCGTTGGAGGACTGGGTCCACGTCTCGCTGCCGGCGGCATCGACGGTCGCGCCGTGCGCGATCGCCTGCTGCACTGCGTGCTGGCGGAACGAGCGGCGCACGCCGCCGAGCGCCACGCGATCCTGCGGGCGGCGCGGGCCGGCGAGGCTGGGGTCCACGGTGGCGAGGTCGAGGCTGAGCGTCTCGCTGTAGCGCGCCGGCCGATCGCTGCGCCACAGCCCTTGCGCCTTGCAGTACGCCTCCACGAGCGCGACGTGCGCCGCGTCGCGGCCGGTGAGCCGCAGGTAGCGCAGCGTCTCGTCGTCGACGGGGAAGTAGCCGATCGTCGCCCCGTACTCGGGCGCCATGTTGGCGATGGTGGCGCGATCGGCGAGGCTCAGCGCGCCGAGGCCCTCGCCGAAGTACTCGACGAACTTCGCCACCACGCCGTGCGCGCGCAGCATCTCGGTGAGCGTCAGCACGAGGTCGGTGGCGGTGCGGCCCGGTTGCAGGCGGCCGTGCAGCCGCACGCCGACGACGTCGGGAATCAGCATGGCGATCGGCTGCCCGAGCATCGCGGCCTCTGCCTCGATGCCGCCGACGCCCCACCCCAGCACGCCGAGGCCGTTGATCATGGTCGTGTGCGAGTCGGTGCCGACGACGCTGTCGGGATACGCGATGCCGTCGCGCTGCATCACCACCGAGGCGAGGTATTCGAGATTCACCTGGTGGACGATGCCGGTGTCCGGCGGCACGCAGCGGAAGTTGTCGAGCGCTTCCTGTCCCCACCGCAGGAAGACGTAGCGCTCGCGATTGCGTGCCATCTCGATGCGCGCGTTGATCTCGAAGGCGTCCGCGCCGCCGGCGACGTCCACCTGCACGCTGTGGTCGATCACCAGGTCGACGGGCAGCAGGGGGTTGATGCGCGTGGGATCGCCGCCAAGCGTGGCGATGGCGTCGCGCATGGCAGCGAGGTCGACCACGCAGGGGACGCCGGTGTAGTCCTGCAGCAGCACGCGCGAGGGCGCGAAGCCGATCTCGGTGTCGGAGTGCGTGCCGGGTGTCCAGTGGGCGAGCGCCGCGATGTCGGAGGCGCGGACCGTGACGCCATCCTCATGGCGGAGAAGGTTCTCGAGGAGAATCTTCAGGCAGACCGGCAGGGTGTCGACGTCGTGAAATCCCTGCGCGGCGAGGCGGGCGAGGGAGAAATGCTCACCGCCCGGCACCCCGTCCAAGGGTGCGCGGGTACCGAAGGAATTCGAGCCGGACGTGCCCACGGGAGTCCTCCACGACGCGTGCCATGCGGTCGGCACGCCGGGGGAGGGAGGCAAGGCGCGCGCGGCCACCGCCAAGGCGCGAACAGTAGCACAGCCGCGCGGCCGCCGCGGGGTCCGCCACTGGACCGCGCGGCGGCCGCGGATCAGCGCGGGCTGGTGGGCGCCGCCGACGCGGTGGAACCGACGACGACCGTACCGCGGGCCGCCAGCGCGCCGGGCTTGGTCGCGGTCGTCCAGTGGTAGCCGTACGTACCCGGGACCGCGAAGCGGAATCCATACCGGCCCCCGTTCTGCGCCATCTCGCGGGTGGTGCCGAAGGTGATCGAGTCGTCGCTGATCAGGCCGTGGGCCAGCGTGTCCTGGTTGGTCCAGGTGATCGAGTCGCCGGCCTGCGCGGTCAGCGTGGCGGGGACGAGGCCGGCGGGTGTCAAGGTGACCGCGAAGACGGCGGCCGGCGGCGGCGTGGACTTGCAGCCGGCGGTCACGGCGAGACCGGCGGCGCAGAAGGCGAGGGGGAGGGCGAGGCGGACGGTGGGTCGGGACATGAATCCTCCAGCGGATGTCAGGGGGGCGACGGGGGGAATTCTAGCGCACGGGGACGGTGTCGCGCAGCAAGGCTTCGAGCGCGGGCTTGGCGGCCACGAGCGGGACGCGGTGGAGCGGCATGTCGCGCAACGCGGCGAGCGCCGGCGGAAGATCGAGCGTGAGTCCCAGCCGCGCCTCGAATACCTCCGCAAACTTGGCGGGGTGCGCGGTGCCGAGAAAGACGCCGCCCTCGCCCGACTGCAGCAGATCGCGCAGGACGTGCCACGCGACCGCGCCGTGGGGGTCGGCGAGGTAGCCCTGCGTGTGCAGCGCGCGCAGCGCGTCGAGCGTGGCGTCGTCGGACACCGCGCCCCAGCGCAGCGCCGCGCGCAGCGCCGGCCAGTCCTCGCCGCGCGCGTCGCGGTACAGCGCGCGGATGCGCTCCCAGTTGCCCGGTGCGCCGACGTCCATCGCGTTGCTCAGCGTGGCGACGCTAGGCCGCGGCTCGTAGCGCGCGGTGTCGAGGTAGTCGGGGACGGTGCGGTTGGCGTTGGTCGCGGCGACGAAGGCGCGCACCGGCAAGCCCAGCGCCCGCGCGTAGAGGCCCGCGCACAGGTTGCCGAAGTTGCCGCTCGGCACCGCGATCACCGGCGCGTCGCCGTCGTGCGCGCGCCGCCACTGCGCGACCGCCTCGAAGTAGTAGGGCACCTGCGCGAGCAGCCGCGCGATGTTGATCGAGTTCGCGCTGGTGAGGCCGTGGGCGGCGCTGAGCTGCGCGTCGGCGAAGCATGCGCGCGCCAGGCGCTGGCACGCGTCGAAGCTGCCGTCGACGGCGACCGCGTGCACGTTGTCGCCGAGGCAGGCGATCTGGCGTTCCTGCAGCGGCGACACACCGCCGGCGGGATACAGCACGACGACGCGGACATCCGGCACGTGCCAGAACGCCGCGGCCACCGCGGCGCCGGTGTCACCGCTGGTGGCGGTGAGGATGGTGCGCGGACCCGGCGCGCCGTGCGCCAGCACGCCGGCGAGGAAGCGCGCGCCGAAATCCTTGAAGGCGAGCGACGGACCGTGGAACAGCTCGAGGGCGGCGATGTCGTCGTCGACCCGGATCAGCGGCAGCGGGAAATCGAACGCGGCGCGCACGATCGACGCGAGCACGCCGGGAGCGAATTCGTCGCCGAGTAGCCGGTCGAGAATCGCGACGGCGCTCGCGGGCCACTCCAGCGCGAGCAGCGCGTCGACATCGTCCCAGTGCGGCAAGGCACGCGGGACGAACAACCCGCCGTCGGGCGGGACGGTCTGCACCACCGCGTCGAGGAAGGTGACATCGACCGCGGGGTCGCGCGTGCTGGTCAGGCGCATGCGGGCTCCAGCAGGCGCGCGCCGCGCGGGTCGGGCGCGCAGAGGCGGGTGACGCAGTCGATTCCCGCGGCGGTCCACGCGGCGGACATCGCCGCGGCGACCGCCGGTGCATCGGCACGCGCCGCCACCGCGAAGATCGCTGGTCCCGATCCGCTCAGCGTGCAGCCGAGGGCGCCCGCCCCGCGCGCCGCGCCCTGCACGGCGTCGAAGCCCCGCACCAGCACGCGCCGCGCGGGTTCGGCGAGGAGGTCGCGCAGCGTGCGCGCGAGCAGCGCGCGGTCCTCGACATGCAGCGCGTGCACCAACGCGGCCAGGTTGCCCGCGTGCTCGACCGCCAGCGCGCGCGGGAGCGTCTCCGGCAGCGCGGCGCGCGCCGCGCGGGTGGCGAGCGTGAGCGCGGGCGAGGCGAGCACGAAGCACAAATCCCCGGGGAAGGGGAGCGCGTGCGGGGCGCCGAAGGGATCGATCAGGCGCAGGCCGCCGAGCAGCGCCGGCGCGACGTTGTCGAGATGCGCGGCGCCGGCGACGTGCGCCTCCGCCCGGCCCGCCGCGCGCAGCAGCGCATCGTCGCCCGCACGACCACCGCACAGCGCGTCCACCGCGCGCAGCATGGCGACGATCGTGGCGCCGCTGGAGCCGAGCCCGCTGCCGACCGGCAGTCCCTTCGTCAGGTGCACTGCGAGCGGCGGCACGCGCGCGCCCGTGACCTCGCGGTACGCCTCCACCGCGCGCGTCGTCAGATTCAGCGCGGGATCGGCCGGCAGCGCGGCAGCGAACGGACCGTCGAGCGACAAGCTGTCGGCGTCCGCCGCGGCGATCGACACGACATCGCCCCACAGCGTCCCGTCCAGCGGCGCGAGCGCGACGCCGAGTACATCGAAGCCTGCCGCGACGTTCGCCAGGCTCGCCGGCCCGTACGCGCGGACCCCACCACTCACAGCTGCGCCCCGGGCAGCACGCGCATGATGTCGGCAAGCACGCCGGCCGCGGTGACGT
>JBKJUD010000485.1:0-2507 GCA_046590735.1 Candidatus Eiseniibacteriota bacterium
CAAGTCTGGATGACCGGCCGCCGCCACCTGCGTCAGGCTATCGTAGCGGGCAATCGTCGCGTCCTTGAAGGCGGGATCCCACTTGTCGGCCGCGGGGATGTTGCCCTGGACCAGCGCCACGCGTCCGATCCGCGTCACCGGCGTGTGCGCGAGCCGCGAGTGGCCGAACCACCAGGGCACCACGAGCGTCCACACCGCCAGGCTGCCGCGCAGCACGCGCCCGGGCCACGCCGGACACAACAGGACCGAGGCCACCAGGCCGTTGACGCACGAAACCCACAGCGCCAGCCCCCACAAGCCGCCGAGCGCCGCGCCCTGCGTCCACACCGGATACGGCGCCAGCGCATACGCCAGCGTCCCCCACGGAAATCCCATGGTGCCGGAGCCGCGCGCGTATTCGACCAGCGTCCACACCACTGGCGCCACCACGACCAACGGCCAGTCCAGCCAGCGCAGTAGCCACGCTGTCGCCATCGAGGCCAGTCCGAGAATCGTCCCGAGGTACAGGGCCACCAGCAGGTATGCGGGAATCAGCAGGTAGGGCACCGTGGTCTGCGCCGCGGGAAGTTGCGTGAGCCAGCTGAACTCGAGCAGGCTGGTCACCACGCCGGCCGTGAGACCGAGGCGGAACGCGCGGCCCAGTCGCGGCGGCGGCACCGCCGCCTGCGCCAAGCTGCGTACCTTCGGGCGCGTCGCGCGCGGGTGCAGCGCGAGGAACAACGGTACCCACGCGACGAACGGCAGGCCGGGCACCTGCGCGGGCGGGAAGCACAACGCGACGAGGACGCCGCTCAGAGCGGCCGCCCCGTAGCTCCCCATCATCGATCGCCACGACACGGGAGCGCCGCGGTTACGCGAGGCGAACCTCCTTGCCGGTGTCCGCCGACTTGTAGAGCGCGTCGACGACGCGCATCAGCGTCAACGCCTCCTCGGCGGTGCTCGCCGGCTGCACGTTGCGCCGCACGCAGTCGACGAAGTGCTCGATCTCGACCTCATAGGACTTCTTGTAGTGATTGCGCTCGGTGGCCGCGGTCGGTGTGACGTTCACCAGGTTGCCGTGCAGTGACTTCAGCAGGCGCAGCGGATTGAACAGCGCCGTGCCCTTGGGGCCGAACAGGTTGACGAACGCGAAATCCTTGTCCTGGAGCAAGCCCCACGACACGTCGAGCGTGATGGTGGCGCCGGTGTCGAGACGCACGAACCCGACGGCGCTGTCTTCCGCCTTGCCCTTGTCGCTGGCGTGCATCGACGCCGAGACGCTGACCACCGAGCCGCCGGTGAGCCAGAGCGCCAGATCGAGCATCTGCAGCCCGAGGTCGAGCAGCACGCCACGCTGCCCGGCGACGACGTCGAAGCCGCGCCCGCCCTGCGCGCCGGTCTGCCACGTGTCGCGGCCGCGCAGATACCCGGCCTTGGCGAAGTAGACCGGGCCGATTTCCTTCTTCTGAATGAACTGCCAGAGCGTCTGCGCATCCGGCCGGTAGCGATGATTCATGGCCACCATGACGATGCGATCCGCCTTGGCGGCGGCCGCGACCAGCGCCTCCGCCTCGCTGGTCTTGGTCACGAAGGGACGCTCGACGAGAACATGCTTGCCGTAGGACAGCGCGGCGAGCGCCATCGCGCCGTGCAGGTGCGTCGGCGCGCAGATGTCGATGGCGTCGATGTCGAGATGATCGGCCCGCAGGAGATCCTGGAAGTCCTCGAACGCTTCCGGGATGCCGAACTTGTGCGACACCGCCAGGCGCCGCGAGACGTCGCGGTCGCACACGGCCACTACCTCGACATCCTTCAACTTGCGGTACGCCGGGATGTGACTGATCTGCGCCGCGGCGCCTGCCCCCACCACCGCCACCCGCACTGATTTCTTCGCCATGCCATCTCCGTGGTTGAGTGCGGCGCGCGCACGCGCCCGCGACGGTCAGGTGAGTTGCACGTCTCCGTCGCCGGCCGACACGCTGCCGCAGATCCACGCCTCGACGCCCTCGTCGCGCAGCACGCACAGCGCAGCGTCGGCGTGGGCGGGAGCCAGCACGGCGACCATGCCGACGCCCATGTTGAACGTGCGGAACATTTCGGCGTCGGGCACCTGGCCCAGGCGCGCGATCGTGGTGAACACCGGCAGCGGCGTCCAGGACGCGCGCTCGATGCGCACCGCCGTGCCCGCGGGAAGAACGCGCGGGATGTTGTCGAGCAATCCACCTCCGGTGATGTGCGCAAGCGCCTTCACCGGCAGCGCGGTCCACAGCGCGCGCAGCGGGGCCAGGTACATGCGATGCGGCGCGAGCAGCACCTCCACCGGGTCGGCGCCGAGCGCCGTGCGGGCTGCGATGCGGGCCGCGTCGCTGCCCAGCAACACCTGCCGCGCGAGGCTGAAGCCGTTGGTGTGCAGGCCCAGCGACGGCAGCCCGAGCACCACATCGCCAGCCGCCACGCCGACACCGCGGATGATGCGGTCTTCCTCGACGATGCCGGTGATCGCGCCGGCGAGGTCGAAGTCGGCGCCC
>JBKJUD010000024.1:0-7691 GCA_046590735.1 Candidatus Eiseniibacteriota bacterium
AACGACTTGGCTGAATCCCCCGACACCATCCCCGCCGAGCACGATCAAGTGGCCGTCGTTCGAGGCGTAGGTGACATCGAGGAACCCATCAGAATTAAAGTCCGCGAGCGTCGCCACATTGGGAAGTGTCGCGAACAGCGGCGCGGTTTCGAAGAAGGTCCCATCTCCTCGCCCGTAGTAGAGGTGGAGCAGTCCCGCATAGCGCTCGGGTGTGACGGCATCGAGATGTCCGTCGCCATTCAGGTCGCCGAGCGAAATTGTTTCGGGTAGGTACCCGCTCGTATACTGCAGACGCGCCGCAGAGAAGTGCGTCTGCGACCACGCCATCGTAGGGGCCGACGCGAGGATGAGGAGAAAGCCGGCGCGCACTCGAAAAGAGGTCGAGCTGCTACGTCGCAGACGGGACGGAAGTCCGACCGAATCCCTGGCTCTCATTTCGTCACCGTGAAGTCCATCGACTTTCCTGAAGCGTAGTTATTGGTGGTGGGTGTCGCGCTAGGAGAATCGGCCACCTGGTAAAACCGCACCCGGACCTGCGTGCTCGTCACATCGAAGCGCGCGAAGCCCGGTCCCGCCGCGACATACGGATAACCCCCGGGGACGCTGACCTTGCCCGAGAGGTAACTCGCATCCGACGAGCCCACCCCGGGCGTCCAGGTCCCCGTGTAGTTGGAGAGCAGGGTGCAACTGTTGTTGCGCGTGTACGCGGTCTCCGCCTGATCGGGGTCGCAGGCGCAGCTCGACGTGGCCTCATTGTAGATATTCGTGCTCGGCACCCCGAACTCCGGCGCGCCCAGATAGCCGGTGCCGTTCTTTGTATAGCCCGTATGCGTGGAGTCGAAGGCCCCGCCTGAGTGCAGATCGCCCGTGATCCACACGACGTTGGAGACATCGAGCGAATCGATGTACTCCGCGAGTTCGTTGCGTTCCTTGACGTAGGCGCCCCAACTGCCGCGGCCCGTGTTCAGATTCTTGCGCAGGAAGGGATTGCGCGCGCGCTTCGCCGTCGAATCGACGCTGACCGGGGACACGAGGAAAATCCAGGAGGCGCCATTCGTCTTGGAGTCCCGCAGCCCGGTCTTCAGCCAGCGGAGTTGCGTCGTGCCCAACATCGTGCCAGTGGCAGTATCACCGAGGGCCGACACCAGATTCTTTTCCGAGCGGCAGTCGAGCATGAAAAAGTCTGCCGTGCCGAAATTGAACTTGTGCCACAGGCCGACACTGGTATCGGCCGGACTCGGATAGCCGCTTGTGCGGGCTGGGGGATGGGGCAGCGGCGGCAGCGGCCAGTAGTCGAGGAACGCCCGAAACGCCGCCGAGCGGCCCAGGGGATACGAGACGAACTTGGTCGTATCCACTCCGCTGACATCGCACTTCGGCTGCTGGATGGTGAAGGTGCGATCGGAGGCGCCGTAGTCATGATTGTCCCACATGTGGAACACGGGATACTTGGTGGCGATGCCGGATTGCCAGTCGCCTCCGTGGGCGAGCGTACCGTCACGCGCATGGCGATGCATGGCGCGCATGTTGGACAGGCAGCCCGCCGCGCTGTTCGATGCACTGTCGGGATCACTGTGATCGAAGTCGCCGACCTGCAGGACGAAGGCGGGGGTGAAGGCTTGGGTGAGGCGCGTGTAGGCGTACCCGTGCTGACTGGACTGACGATAGGTATCGGCAATGTCCGAGTAGACGACGAAAGAGAAATCGGCGGTCGAGGAATTGATCGGGAAGGTCGTGAACTCGCCGGAGATATCCGTCGAGACCCCGTTGACGATGACGCGGTAATAGTAGGTGGTGTTCGGCGACAGCGTGGGGTTGGACGGATTGAGGTAGACGAAGGCCGTGTAGTCGCTGTCCGGGCTGGTGGTGACGGACGGACTCAGGGGAAGCGGCGGTTCGAATTCCGGATCGGTGCCGTACTCGACCCGCACTGTCGCCACCGTGTCCGCGCGGACCCAGATGATCGCCGACCGGTAGGATACGGCCCCCACCAAGGGGCCATGGGTGATGTGGACGACGCCCCCCGCCTCATGCATCGCGGCGTCAAGTCCGAACGAAAGGAGGGGGGGGCATGAATAGTAGTACTAATCGCCGAGCGCTGGAAGGAGACAAGAGGTTCATCAGATCCTCCTTTGGCGGGGGACGCACGGCACGCCGGTGGAGATCGAGCGGGTCACGGGGGCGGAAAGTCGCCCCACCACTTCCCGGATGCCGCAACAAGCATAGCACGTCGCCTGCGTCCTGCACGCGCGGTGCCCGGGGCCCTGCCGGAAATCCACTCTCCTCCGGGGCATATTCCTGCCGTGCACCACCGTCTGCAGCGCCTCGGTGGCCGCCGTGATCTCCTCGACGTTCTCTCACTTGAGCGCGTCGCGGACCGTGGTCGAGCCGCGCAGCGTCCTGGGTTGCGTCGTGCCCCTCCCAGCCGCCGGACCCGGCGAGTGAGGCCGCCGACGCGGTGCGCCAGGCACTCAACGGTTGCTGGTGTCGATTCTCTCGTGTCACCGTCCCCTTGCCGCACGCCGCCGCGCCCCGTACGCTGGTCCGCATGCGACCCACTGCGTACCTCGCCGCCTGCGCGGCCCTGATGCTGGCCGCCCTCGGCGCCGGCTGCAACAGCACCACAAAGCCCCATCCCTCCGGCGAGTACTCCGCCACGATCCTGCTGCAGGAAACCGGCAGCTACGCGACCGGCGCGTTGGTGACATCGCCGCAGATCGCGGTGACGGCGTACTTCGTCGATTCGACCTATCTCGTCGGCGGCTCGCCGGCCGGCGTGGTCGCCGGGCCGCTCACGTTCTGGGACGGCAGCACGCGTCCCACGCAGACGGTGCCGGTGCTCCGCGCGCCGATCCCGCACTACGCCGGCTCGGTGGTCGTGGGGAACGACTCCACGTTGCAGGTCTTCTTCACCGGCGACACGCTCACCACCGACGGCCTGCCCGTGTCACTCGCCAGCTTCAGCGTGAACTTCGCCGGCCCGCCGATCGTGACCCGCATCAGCGAGCCGCGGCCGGGCGACGAACTGAGTCCCGCCAGCGCGCTCACGGTGCGTTGGAGTGACCTGCCCGGGTTCGACCAGGTGGAGGCGGCGCTGATCTCCTCGGCCAGTCCGCCGGACTCCGTCGTGGCGCGCGGGGTCAACGGACTCGACCAGGGCTTCATCACCTTCGGCAAGGCGCAGGTCGCCACACTCCCGGAAGGCGCGGCGACGTTGCGCGTCACGCGCTGGCGCACCAAGCCGCTGTCGGTGACAGGGCTGCGCGGCGGCACAGCGACGGTGGCGGCGACGGTGCGCATGCCGCTGGTGATGCTGGCGCCGGTCGCACCGCATCACGGAGGGGACGGGCAATGACGCCGGGGCGGCTCGCGCGTGTCGTTCTGGGCGGCGCGCTCGTCGTGGGAGGCGTGGTCTCGCTGACCGCGTGCCGCGGCACGGCGCCCGCTCCCACGACCACTGCGGTGCTGACGGTCAGCCGCGCGAGCACCATGCGCGGCGAGTCGCACCTGTGGGACTACGCCTCGGCGATGTTCGTGGACTCCACGCGCGGCGCGCCCGAGGCCGGGTACTGGCGCGTGCCGGCCGGCGACGTACGGCTCATCGCGGGCGCCGAGACGCTGGACCTGCCCGCGGGCACCAACCCGGTCAGCGGCACCGCGTACTTCGCGCCGCACAGCTCGGTCCACTACGTCGCCGGCGAAACCTACACGATGACGGCCAGCGGCTCGGACTCGGTCGGCGCGTTCCGCGTGCAGGTTGTGGCGCCGCCGCAGCCGCACGTCACGGCGCCCGCAATGAACGACACACTGGCGCGCGGCCAGGACCTCGTCGTCACGTGGGATCCCGGGGCGCCGGGCGACTCGGTCACCGTCGACCTGATGCCGCACAGCCCCGAGGGAACGCCGCGGTTGCTGCTGCGCGTGCCGGACACCGGCCGCCACGTGTTTCCCGCCGCCGCGATTGCCGACTGCCCGAGCGACTACGTCACGATGATCACCGTGACCCGCACGCGCGAAACGCCGGTCGTGGCGACCGGCGTTCGCGGTGGAGCGTTCCGGGCCATCGCCTCGGACTATGTGCACGTGTCGTTCAGGCCGCGCGCGCGGTAAGGACCTCCCCGGCCTGCTCGCACCACTCGACGAACTCGTCGCCGTGGCCCAACGTCTTGAGGTAGGCATCGGTCAGACGCGTTTCCTCCGACCACTCCGCTCCCTCCGGCGTCGCGCGCAGGTCCAGCGTATGGTCGGCCGCGCGCAGGATGCCGGCGAGCGCCAAGCTGTCCGGCGAGTGGACCCACGGCGAGTGGTGGTAGAGCACGGCCTCGACCAGCGACAGCGGCATGCCCCAGACCGCCAGCAGGTACGCGCCGATCTCCGCATGCGTGTAGCCGTAGATCTCGCGTTCGGCGGCGACCTGAGTGAGGCCGCCCTCGATGCGCGCGCGCACTGCGTCGTGTGCGGAAGTGGTTTCCGTGCGGCGCACGATCAGCGAGCCGACATCGCGCAGCAGCGCCGCGGTGACAAGCGAGTCGTCGGACTGGCGGCCGGCGATGATCTGGGCGATGCGGGCGCCGTCACGGACCCGCGCCTCCTCCATCGCCGCGTTCTCGTCCGCGCCCACGGAGCGGAACACCTCGCACGTCATCACAAGGTCGCGCAGCATGCGGAAGCCGATGAAGCTGACTGCCTGCTGCAGGCTGGAGGTGCGCTGGTGGGCGCCGAGGAACGAGCTGTTGGCGAGTTGCAGGATGCGGCCGGTGATGTTCGCATCGCGCTGCACGATGCCCACCAAGCTATCGATCGACACCTCGGGATCTTCCAGCGCGCGGGTGAGTTCGAGGTAGACCTCTGGCCGTGACGGCAAGCTGCCCAGCCGGCCCACCGACTCCTGCAGCGCCCGCTGGCCAATGAGCGCCCGCAGGCCGCCCAGGCCGCGCAGCACCTCGAGCAGGTCCTGTCCGCTGCATGGCTTGGCAAGGAACTGGTGCGCCACCGGGATGACGTTCCGCGCCCGCGCCAGTTCGCTTTCGCCCGAGAGAATCAGCCGGACGACGCGCGGGTGCTTCTTCATCACTTGGGTCAGCAGGGTGACGCCGTCCATATCCGGCATCTGCATGTCGCTGACGATGACATCCACCGGGCCGGCGTCCAGGTGTGCGAGCGCCGCCTCGCCGGTGGTGGCGGTCAGCACTTCCCACTCGTCGTGCACGTACAGCATGCGCGAGAGCGCCTTCAGAATGATCGGCTCGTCGTCGACGAATACGATGCGGCTCATGCGGCGAGACTCCGGGATTCGCTGGCGCGCAGCGGGAAGGACACCGTGAACGTCGTGCCTTGCCCGACGGCGGAGGACACATCGATGCGTCCCCCGTGCGCGGCCACCACGGATTGCGCGAGCGCGAGGCCCTGGCCGGTGCCGCGGCCCTCGGCCTTGGTGGTGAAGAACGGGTCGAAGATGCGCGAGGCCACCTCGGGGTCGAGGCCGCACCCGGTGTCGCCGACGCACAGTTCCACATGGGCGCCGGCGTTGCGCGTGCTGATGCGAATCGTGCCCTTGGCCTGCTGCTGGCCGTCGGCGCGGGCGTCCTCGATGGCGTGCACGGCGTTGACGATCAAGTTGATGAGCACCTGGCGCACCTGGTCCGCGCACGTCTCGGCGCGCGGCAGCGCGCAATCGAGATCGGTGACCACGGTGGCCACCTGCTTCCATTCCCCGCGGGTGAGCAGGACGGCGGTTTCGACGACCTTGTTCAGGTCGGTCATGTCCTTGACGGCGTTGCCGGGGTGCGAGAACTCCTTCATCGCGAGGATCAGCCGGCTGACCTGGCTGATGCCATCGCTGGCCTGGCCGAGCGCCTCGGGCAGCTGGTCGAGGAAGAAGGACGTGCGGGGTTCCTGCGCGCGCAGCAGCACGGCCTCGAGCGCCGCGGAGCGCTCCGGGCCCTCGAGCAGGGCCGCGGCGCGCAGGCTGGAAACCAGCACGGTGAGGGCGGCGGCGCTTTCCTGCGCGAAGGTGAGCGTGTCGCTGACGAACTGCAGCGGCGTCTTCACTTCGTGGGCGACCCCCGCGCTCAACTGGCCAAGGGTCGCGAGTTTCTGTGAGTCATCGAGCTGACGTTGCAGCCAGGCGAGCCGGTCAGCGGTGTCCAGGTGTGCCGGGTCGACGGGGGCCTGCTCGGCGTTCGTCGTAGCGGGTGGTCTCATGGGCGGCGATCCTCCTCGCTCCCGGTATCGGACCGCCCGTGTCCAAGATGAAGCGCAACTGCATCTGCCGGTTGAATTTTCCCAGAACGCGCCAGACCCGCCGGCTCGGGACCTCATCCTGAGTCACTCCTTCAGACCGTCCGGTCAGACGCCGATACTCCATCTCACGTCGGTCCCCCGGCGCGTCCCGAGGGGAGGCGTCGTTCCCCATCCCAAGGAACCATCGTGCACGTCGGGAATTCACTGCCCATGAGCAAGACTCCGGCATCGTCCGCGCCCTCAGGATCCCCCACGCCGTGCTCGACGGAGGATTCCTCGCACCCCGACTATCGGCGGTTGCGCGAGGAGAACCAGCGCCTGCTCGACGATCTCGAGTGGGCCTATTCCGAACTGGCGCAGGCCACCGAGCGGATCCAGGAAGAATCGCAGGTCGCCTGGGGCCAGGTGCGCGACACGGTATCGCGGTTGGAGCGCCGGGTCGCCGAGTTGTCTACCCTCAATGAGATCGGCCGCGCGCTCAGCACGACGCTGCGACTCGATCAGGTACTCGACATCGTTGCTCGGCGCATTCGGGCGACGCTGCCGGGGACGCTGTTCGCGGTGGCCGTCGCCCCCAGCGTGCAGGCGGCGCTCGAACTCTCCACCGTCAGCGGCGACTCCGGCGAACTGCCCGAGGGCCGCGCCGCCGCGTGGGCGGCCGCGCAGTGGATCGCGCAGCGCGGCACCAACCTACGCGTCGAGGACGCGACGCAACCGCTGGCCCTCGGCGTGCCCGCCGAACTGGCGCAGGTGCTCGACTGTCGCTCGTGGCTGGGCGTGCCGCTGCTGGCCGGCGACGAGATCGTCGGCGCGGTGGTGGTGGCACACGCCGAACCGCATGCCTTCCTGCCCGATGACGAACGCTTGCTCGCCTCGGTCGCCATCCAGGCCGCCGTCGCCGTGAACAACGCCCGCCTGTACGAGGCGGTGATCCGCCGCACCGCCGAACTCGCCGCCGTGCTCGAGATGAGCCAGGTGATTTCGCAGGCCGGTGTCGGCACGCGCGCCTTGCTCGAGTTGCTGGTGCGCCGTGCGCGAGAACTCATCGAATGCGACTCGCTCACCGTGCTCCTCTATGGAGAGACACGCGAGAGCCTGTCGCCGCTGGTGTTCGTCGGCTCCGACGCGGATCGCGAGGCGTTCATGCGCATCCGCGTCCGCCCGGGCGAGGGTCTCGCGGGCCTGGTCGCGCAGACCGGCCGGCCCGAACTGGTCAACGAGGCGCACCTCGACCCGCGCTCCAAGCACGTGCCCGGCACCGCGGTCATCCCGGAATCGATCATCCTGACCCCGTTGCGCTCGCGTGACCTGGTGCTCGGCGTCCTGATGATGTCGCGCGAAGGGGAAGGCCGCGGCTTCCTGCCCAGCGACCTCGACTTTCTCACCGTGGTCGCCAACCACGCCGCCATCGCGCTGGAGAACGCGCGCCTGTTCGAGAGCCTCCAGGG
>JBKJUD010000049.1:0-3200 GCA_046590735.1 Candidatus Eiseniibacteriota bacterium
GCTTGTAGGCGATGTTGCCGGCGTCGAGGCTGGGGAACACGAGCACGTTGGCTGCCGCGTCAGTGGCGAGTCCCTTGCGCCGCGCGATCGCCGGCAGCAGCGCCGCATCGGCCTGTACCTCGCCGAGGATCGTCGCGCCCGGGGTCGAGGACGAGGCCAGGCGTTGCTGCATCAGGGCGAGCGCGTCCCGGACGCGCTGTGGGGAATCGCCCGTGGCGCTGCCCGCGGTCGAGAACGACAGCAACGCGACGCGCGGCGTTTCGCCGAGCAACTCGGCGGCGAGCCGGGCGGCGGCGAGTGCGATGTCGGCGAGCTGCGCGGCGGTCGGCTCCGGCACCACGCCGCAGTCGGCAAAGATGAACGCGCGGCGCCCGATGGCCTGCGCGGGCGGCGCGTCGGGGAGCACCATCAGGAACGCGCTCGAGACCGTCTGCACGCCCGGCGCGAGGCCAAGCAGGGCGAGGCCGCTGCGCACCACGTCCGCGGTGGCGTGGGTGGCGCCGGCCACCACGCCGTCGAGACCGCCGTGCGCCAGCAGGGCGACGGCGCGGGTGAGCGGGTCGGCCAATCGCGCCTCGCGCGCGGCGGGCTCCAGCCTCGCCAGCCGCGGCGCTGCCTCGCACACGCTGCGTGTCAGCGTCTCGATGTTGCCGGTGAAGGGGTCGAGCCGTTCGACGCCGGGAATCTCGCCGGCCTGCGCGAGCGCGGCGGCATCGCCCACCAGTACGGGACGCAGGCCGCGCGCGGCCAGCAGCGCCGCCGCTTCCTGCACGCGCGCGTCGCCGGCTTCCGGGAACGCGATGCGGGCGCGCGTCGGTGCCGCGCGCCGCCAGAGCGATTCGATTAAATCGCCAGGCACAGCGCCGGGCAGGTCGCCGGGGTCCACGGTCACCCGATCCACTCCGGCCGGCGGGTCACCGCGCGCGCCGGAAAGCGCGCGCGCAACACCTCTTCCACCAGCGGCGGCACCAGGCCGTGCACCGCGCCGCCCTCGCGGGCGATTTCCTTCACGATCGTCGAGTTGAGATAGGTGTATTGCTCGCTGGGCATCAGGAAGACGGTTTCGACTTCGGGCTCCAGCCGGCGGTTCATGAGGGCCATCTGGAACTCGAACTCGAAGTCGTTCACCTGACGGATGCCGCGGATGATCGTGCGCACGCCCTGCTCCAGGGCGAAGTGGACGAGCAGGCCGCTGAACTCGCAGACGATGATGTCGCCCAGCGGCGCGGTGACCCGGCGCATCAGGTCGACGCGTTCCTCGAGCGAGAACAGGGGGTTCTTCTCGTCGCGCCGCGCGACGCCGACGACCACGCGATCGAAAACGGCGAGGCCGCGCTCGATGAGGTCGAGGTGTCCGTTGGTCACGGGGTCGAAGGTGCCGGGAAAGATCGCCGCTCGCATGCCGGGCTCCTCCGTCATCCGTCCGTCGTCGGCGGCGCGTCCGGGAAGGGACGCGGCCGGGTGTACACCTCGACCACCGTCTTGCCGTAGGGCCGGGTGCTGTCGCGCACGAGATCGCCGTACTGCTCGGCGAAGGATTCGTCGCGGCCGTGTTCGACCACCATCCAGCCGCCCGGGGCCAGCGCCGCGGCGTCCGCCACCGCCTGCACGAGCGAGGGACCGGCGTGTTCGTCGTACGGCGGATCGGCGAGTATGAGGTCCTGCTCGCCCAACGCGCCGCTGCCGATGGTGCGGCGGGCGTCGGCGCACAGGGCGCGGATCCGTGGATCGTGCGCGAGGCCGAGGTGCGCGAGGTTCTGGTGCAGCACCGCCAGGGCGGGACGGGCGCGTTCCACGAACACCACGGTGCGCGCGCCGCGCGAGAGAGCTTCCAACCCCAAGCCGCCGGCGCCGGCGCACAGATCCGCCACGCGGGCGCCGCGGACGGCGTCCCGGGCGTCCAGCAGGGCAAAGACCGACTCCTTCACCCGGTCCCCGGTGGGGCGGATGGCGGGCCCGGGCCCTGCCTGGAGTCGTCGGCCGCGGAACTCTCCCGCAATCAGACGGATCGACACGGCAGAGAAGTACCAGATGACGGAAGTGGGGGTCAAGCAATGGAGTTGCGGGCGCGGGTCCAGCCCGCGCCGCGAAACCCGGGGGCAGGCGACGGCCGCAGCGCGACCGAGAGTCCGGCGGGCTGGGTCAGTTCCCGAGGGCGCCGCGGACGCGCTGGGCGATGTCGGCGGCAATGGTGTGCGGGGCGCGGCCCTCGGTGTCCACCGCCACCGCCCCCGCCGCGTAGTAGCGCTCGCGTTCCTCGGCGAGCGCGGTGATGCGGGCGGCCGCGCTCTCGCCGGCGAACAGCGGCCGCGCGGCGATGTCCTCCGGCGCCAACCGCGCCGCAATCACCAGCGGCGAGGCGCGCAGCCAGAACACGCGGCTCAGCGAGGCGAGCAGGTCGTAGGCCATCCCGCCATGCTGCGGGGCGCCGCCGCCGACCGCGATGACCGTGGCCTCGCGCCGCTCGCGCGCCAGCATCGCGAGCACCGTGCGCTCCAGCGCGCGGAAGTGCGGCTCGCCCCGGGTCGCAAAGATGGCGGCGATGTCCTGCCCGGCCAGCGTGGCGATCAGCGCATCGCTGTCGCGAAACTCCCATCCCAGCTCGCCGGCCACCGCCTCGCCGACCGTGCTCTTGCCGACGCCCGGCACGCCCACCAGCAGGACATGCGAGGGACGGGCGGCGTCGAGCGAGCGCGCGTCACCGGTCATCGCGAGTCCAGGTAGCGGCGATAGCTCGCGAGATTCTCGCGCGTCTCCTCGATCGCATCGGCGCCGAACTTTTCGCAATAGGCGCGTGCCAGCACGAAGGCGACCGCGGCCTCCAACACTACGCCGGCCGCCGGCACCGCGCACACGTCGCTGCGCTCGTACTTGGCCGACTCCGCCTCGCCGGTCTGCATGTTCACCGACGGCATCTCCTGGCGCAGCGTCGAGATCGGCTTCATCGCCGCGCGCACCAGCAGCGGCTCGCCGTTGGTGACGCCGCCCTCGAGCCCGCCGGCGTTGTTGCTCGGGCGCGTGTAGTGCGACCCGGCCTCGCCAGATGCGGCGCGTTCGATGTGATCGTGCACCTCCGAGCCCGCGCGCGCGGCCTGCGCGAACCCGAGCCCGATCTCGCAGGCCTTGATCGCGTGCGTGGCCATCACCGCCTGCGCCAGCAGGCCGTCGAGGCGGCGATCCCACTGCACGTAGCTGCCCAG
>JBKJUD010000095.1:0-3891 GCA_046590735.1 Candidatus Eiseniibacteriota bacterium
CGAGGAACTGAACGCCGCGGGCTGCCTCGAGGTGTTGCTGCCGGTGCTGTCGCCGGCGGAGCTGTGGCAGGAGTCCGGGCGCTGGACCGTCTACGGCAAGGAAATGATGCGTCTCACCGACCGCCACGGCCGCGAGTACGCGCTGGGTCCGACGCACGAGGAGGTCATCACCGCGCTGGTGCGCGGCGAGGTGAAGAGTTACCGGCAACTGCCGGTGGCCCTCTACCAGATCCAGACCAAGTTCCGCGACGAGGTGCGGCCGCGCTTCGGCGTGATGCGCGGCCGCGAATTCCTGATGAAGGACGCGTATTCGTTCCACGGCTCGCAGGAGTCCCTGGAGACGACCTACGCCGACCTGCATCGCGCTTACACGCGCATCTTCCGGCGCTGCGGCATCGAGGCGCTGCCAGTGGAGGCCGCCGGGGGCGCGATCGGCGGCAGCGTCACCCACGAATTCACCGCGCTCGCCGACAATGGTGAGTCCGAGATCCTCTCGTGCGGGTGCGGCTACGCCGCCAACAGCGAGCGTGCCGAGATGGCCGGCGGCGCGTCCCCCGCGGTGGAGACGCCGGGCGCCCTGGAGCCCGTCGACACCCCGCAGCTCACGAAGGTGGAGGATGTCGCGCGCTTCCTCGGCCTCGCGCCATCCCAGCTGATCAAGACGCTGCTGTTCGAGGCCGACGGCGACGTGGTGGCGGTGCTCGTGCCGGGCGACCGCGACGTGAACGAGGAGAAGGTCAAGGGCGCCGCCGGACGCGCAGACTACGATCTCGCCTCCGCGGCGACGGTCGAGCGGGTAACCGGCGCCCCGGTGGGCTTCGCCGGTCCGGTCACGCTCGCCGCGGGGGTGCGTGTCCTCGCCGACGAACGCCTGCGCGGCCGGGTGAACCTTGTCGCCGGCGCCAACCAGGCCGACCGGCACCTGCGCAATGTCTCGCTGGACCGCGACGCAACGGTCTCGGCGTACGCTGACCTGATCAGTGTGCGCGCCGGCGATCCCTGTCCGCAATGCGGCAAGCCGCTGACGCTCTCGCGCGGGATCGAGGTGGGACAGATCTTCCAGTTGGGGACCAAGTATTCGGAGGCGATGAACGCCACCTACCTCGACGCCGACGGCACGCAGAAGCCGTTCATCATGGGCTGCTACGGCATCGGCGTGACGCGCACCGTGGCCGCCGCGATCGAGCAGCACCACGACATCCACGGCATCCGCTGGCCGGCCGGCATCGCGCCCTACGACGTCCACTTGCTGCCGGTGAGCATCACCGACGAAGGAGTGCGGGCCTTTGCCGCCCAGTATCGCGATGCGCTGCTGGAGGCGGGCTACAGCATCCTCGAGGACGACCGCGACGAGCGCCCGGGGGTGAAGTTCAAGGATGCCGACCTCCTCGGGCTTCCGGTGCGGATCACGATCGGGGACCGGGGCGTGAAGGCCGGGGCCGCCGAGGTGCGGGACCGCCGGACCGGGGCAGTGTCCTCTGTCGTCGTGGCCGACATCTGCGCGGCGGTGCAGGAGATTCTTGAGGCAGCGTCCCTGCCGTTGGATTAAGGCATCGGCATAACGCGCTGCGCGAAAACACGAAGGAGGCCTGGGACCAGCCCTGGCCTCCTTCGTCGTTTCCGCCGGGTGGGGAAGCGGCCTAGGCCGTGCCCTGCACGCGGTTGATCTTCAGCGCCAGGCGCGACTTCAGACGGTCGGCCTGGGCGACCGCGATCACACCCTTCTTCGCGGCCACGTCCAGCGCGGAGTACGCCTTCGTGAGGTCCTCGGCGCCCGCGTCGTTCTTGGCGCGCACGTCGCGGATCACCTTGCGCACGTTTGACTTCACCGCCATGTTGCGGACCCTGCGCTTCTCGGAGGTGCGTACCCGCTTCTCGGCTGACTTGTGGTGCGGCATTCCGTCTCGTCTCCTGTACTGACAACCCTGACGCGATTTCGGTGAATTACGCCGGAATGTACCAGTCCGGAACCCCTGGGGTCAACCCCCGATCCGGCAGCCCTCCGGACCACCGCCCACGGGCCATGGCCGTGCTACACCCGGCCACTCACGGCGCCATGCTGTGCTGGCTGAACGCGGCCCCCGCGGCGAGGCTGAGCCAGCCCCCCAGCAGCAGCACTCCGCCCACCGGCGTGACCGCGCCCCACGCCGTCGACCCGGTGGCCGCCAGCAAATAGAGGCTGCCGGAAAAGATCGGGGCGCCGACGACAAAGCACCACGCGCCGAAGGGCACGGTGCGCGACTGCGAGCGCCGCGCCACGCCGGAGAGCACCAGCAGGGCGAGCGCGTGGTACATCAGGTAGCGGGTCGCGGTCTCCCAGACCGCTTGCATCTCCGGCGCCAGGCGGGCGCGCATGGCGTGGGCGGCGAAAGCGCCGAGGGCGACGGCGCAGAATCCGAACAGCGCGGCAGGGATACCGAAGCGGCGTTTCATCGACGGGGATGTCTCCGGCCGGGAGCGCGGCCAGCACGGCCGTCCACGGCGCCGGGGCAGTGTCACGGATCGCGGCGGGCGCCGCAAGCGCCGTCGATGCGTGTCCGGCTTGCTGCGCTCCATCGGCCATGCTAGCGTTAACCGATTCAACCCGGGGGGGCGGTCGATGGCAGACGTGGACAGGGCGAGGGAGCAGGTGGAGGCGAAGCTGCGGCTTCTGCCGCCGCTGCCCGGCGTCTACCTGTTCAAGGGCGCTGCCGGCGAGGTGCTGTATGTGGGGAAGGCCAAGCGTCTGAACGCCCGGGTGACCTCCTACTTCACCGGCGAGGCCGGTCATCCCAAGACCCGCGCGCTGGTGGAACTGGTCCGCGACCTCGACACCATCGTCACCGAGTCCGAGATGGAAGCGCTGCTGCTGGAGATCACGCTGATCCAGCAGCACCAGCCGCCGTACAACATCAATCTCAAAGACAACAAGTCGTATCCGTTCATCCGCATCAGCGTGCAGGACCCGGTGCCGCAGTTGTCGATCATGCGGCGGCCGGCCGCGGATGGGGCGCGCTACTTCGGCCCGTTCACCGAGGTGCGCCGCCTGCGCGAGACGCTGCGCGTGCTGCGCTCGGCGTTCCCGGTGCGCACCTGCGCGCAATTGCCGGAGCGCGCGTGCTTCAACTACCACATCGGCCGCTGCGTGGCGCCGTGCGACGGCCATGCGACGCTCGACGCGCACCGCGCCATCGTCGACGACCTCGTGACGTTCCTCTCCGGCAACGGCCGCGAATTGCTGCAGCGCCTGCGCGACCGCATGGAATCGCACGCGCAGGCCAAGCGCTACGAGGACGCTGCGCGCGTGCGCGACCAGATCCGCGGGCTGCAGAAGCTTCTCGTACCCCAAAACGTCGCGGTGCTCGGCGAGTACGAGGCCGACGCGCTCGGGTTCACGCGCGACGGCGACCAGGCGATTCTCGTCGTGCTGAAGGTGCGCGACGGGCACGTGGTCGGATCGGAACATTCGCGACTGTCCGGCGTCGGCAATCACGACGATGCCGAGGTGCTGGAGTCGGCGATGGCGCAGCATTACGCGCGCACGCCGACGGTGCCGCCGCAGGTCCTCGTGCCCTCGCTGCCGCCGGGGCACGAGCTGCTGGCGCAGTGGCTGTCGCAGCGCGCCGGCCGCCAGGTGACGCTGCGCGTGCCCGAGCGCGGGCGCGGCGCCGCGCTCACCCGCATGGCCTCGCGCAACGCGCTGCATCTGCTCGAGGGCACGCGCGGCGCCGGCACCTCGTCGTGGGTGGGCGACCTGCCGGCGCAGCAACTCGCGCAGAGTCTCGGGCTGCCGGCGATTCCGCGCCGCATCGAGGGCTACGACGTGTCGAATCTCGGGGGCAACTTCAGTTGCGTGTCGCTGGTGACCTTCGCGAGTTGCTGCGCCGGCAGGTCGCCCACCCACGACGAGGT
>JBKJUD010000405.1:0-4201 GCA_046590735.1 Candidatus Eiseniibacteriota bacterium
AGTTGGTCAGTCCGCGGCGCAGCAGGTGCGGCTCGCTGACGAAGTGGTGCACCGGCAGCAGCTCCACCGCGGTGACGCCCAGCGCCAGCAGGTGGGCGAGTTCAAGGCGATGGTGCGCGCCCTGCACGAGGCCGGCATCGAGGTGCTGCTCGACGTCGTCTACAACCACACGGCCGAGGGCCCAGTCACGGGCCCGCTGCTGCACCTGCGCGGCTTCGACGACGACGTCTACTACATGCATCATCCCACCACCGGCGAGTACGTCGACACCACCGGCTGCGGCAACACCGTCAATGCGAACCATCCGCGCGTCAGCGAGCTGATCCTCGCCTCGCTGCGCTACTGGGTGACCGAGATGCACGTGGACGGCTTTCGCTTCGACCTTGCCTCCTCGCTCACCCGCGACGCCGACGGCACGCCGCTCGCCGACCCGCCGCTGATGCGCGCGATCGCCGGCGATCCGATCCTGCGCGACGTGAAGTTCATCGCCGAGGCGTGGGACTGGGGGCTCTACCACGTCGGCAGCTTCCCGGGACATGGGCGCTGGGCGGAGTGGAACGGACGCTTCCGCGACACGGTGCGGCGGTTCGTGCGGGGCGATGCGGGACAGGTCGCCGACCTCATACTGCGGCTGGAGGGCAGTCCCGACCTCTACGCCACACGCGATCTGTCGCCGGGGCACAGCGTCAACTTCGTCACCTGTCACGACGGCTTCCCGCTGGCCGACATGGTGCGCTACGACGCCAAGCACAACGAGCGCAACGGCGAGGGCAACCACGACGGCTCCAACGAGAACCACAGTTGGAACTGCGGGCTCGAAGGGGCGAGCGACGATTCCGCGATCGAAGCGCTGCGCGCGCGGCAGGTGCGCAACCTGCTGACGCTGCTGTGTGTGAGTCCCGGCGCGCTGATGCTGTTGGCGGGCGATGAAATGGGGCGCAGCCAAGGCGGCAACAACAACGCGTGGTGCCAGGACAACGAGATCGCATGGCTGGACTGGGCGGGCGCCACGGAGGACGCGCCGCTGTGGTGCTTCGTGCGCGATCTGCTCGCCTGGCGCCGCACCGAAGCGCTGCTGGCGCCGCTGCGCTACGGCGAGCCGCGCTACGTGGCGTGGCACGCGGCGGACGGCGGCCCGGCCGATGTGGGCGCCGCCTCGCGCACGCTGGTCGGCCATCTGCGTGACGCGGAGACCGGCACTGAGCTGTGCGTCATCTCCCACGCGCACTGGGAGCCCACGCGGGTCCGGTTGCCGCGGCCGGCGCATGGCGCGTGGCGCCGCATCGTCGACACCTTCGTCGCCAACAGCATCGCCCTCGACGGCGTGCCGGTGACGCACGACGGCTGGCTGGACGTCCCGGCACGCACCACGCTCGTGCTGCGCGCCGCTAGGTAACCGCCCCCGGCGCCACGCGCATCGCGATGCCCTCGCGGTGGAAGGCGAGCACGATGCGCTCCTGGAACGCGCGCTTCACCGCCGAGTAGCCGGCGCGTTCGGCCCGGATCGTCACGCGAACCGTGTAGTGCAGGTCGAAGAACGCTTCGACGCCGAGGATCGTGCCAGGCTCCAGCAGGTAGGCGCCGACGGCCGGATCCTCGCCGAGCCCGCGCAACTCCGCCTCGATCACCGCACGCACCCGCGTGAGGTCCTGCCCGTACGCCACGCCGATGTCGACCACTGCCACGTGGTAGTCGCGGGTGACGTTGGTGATCACCTTGAACTCGCCGTTGGGGATGACGTGCAGGCGGCCGTCCATGTCCCGCAGCATTGTGGTGCGCAGGTTCAGGCACTCGACGACGCCGGACACGTCGGCGCCCATCACGATGTCGCCGACGTCGAACTGGTTCTCGTAGAGGATGAAGACGCCGGCAATGAGGTCGCGCACGAGGAACTGCGCGCCGAAGCCGATCGCCACACCCGCCACACCGGCGCTCGCCAGCAGCGGCCCGACGTCGACGCCCAGCTCGCGCAGGACGAGCGCGCCGCCGAGGAACACGAACACGCCGGCGAGGAAGTTGCGCAGCACCTGGCCGACGGTCTTGGCGCGGCGCACCGCGTCGGCATCGCCGCGCGCCAGACGCTTCTCGGCGGTGCGCTCGACGCGGCCGACGATGATCCACGCGATGCGCACCGCGACGAGGCTTCCCACCACGATGAGCGCCACGCGCAGGCCGGACACCGCCAGCCAGTCGCCCATGTTGCGGATGTCGAGCGCGGGGTGCGAGGGATCCGCGGCGGCGGCGGCCAACAGGCGCGGCGCGAACGCGACGAACCCGGCGAGCATCAGCATCCGCGCGCCAGCGCGCCCCGCACGACGCGCTCCATCAGCTCCGCGAACTCGAGGCCGGCGGCGTGGCCGGCCATCGGCACGAGACTGGTCTCGGTGAGGCCGGGCACCGTGTTGGCTTCCAGGATGTAGCCGACACCATCGGCGGCGAGCCGGAAATCGATGCGCGCGATGCCGTGCAGCCCGAACGCCGCGTACACGCGTACCGCGTCGTCCTGCAGCCGGCGCGTGGTGGCGTCGTCCAGCGCCGGGGGGCAGTCGTAACGCGTCTTGCCCTTCGTGTACTTGGCCTCGTAGTCGTAGACGCCGGAGTGCGGCACGATCTCGACGAGCGGGAGCGCCTCGCCGTCGAGCACGGCGACGGTGAGTTCGCGGCCAGCGATGAACTGCTCGACGAGGATGGCGTCCTCGCAGCCGGCGGATTTTGCGCACGCCGCCGCCAGTGCCATCTCGTCCTGCACGATGGTGAGCCCGACGCTCGAACCCTCGCTGTTCGGCTTGACGACCAGCGGCAGCGTCAGCGGCGCGCAGTCGTCCAGGGAAGGCCAGCGTCCGCCCATCGCGCGCGCCGAGAACAGCCGCCACGGCGGGGTGGCGAGTCCGTGGTATTCGAGCAGGCGCTTGGTCATCGCCTTGTCCATCGCCAGCGCGCTGGCCAGAACGCCCGCGCTGGTGCAGGGCTTGCCGGCCAGCTGCAGCACCGCGGCCATCGTGCCGTTTTCGCCGGCGCCCCCGTGCAGGGCGTTGAAGACGACGTCGGCCTGGGCGAATGCCGGCGCCTGCAGGAAAGCGAGCGCGGCCACCCGCGTGGCGGTGGCGACCGGGCCGCCGACGGGCGCGAGCGCCTGGTCCTCTTCGGGCGTGCGGCTGGCGACCGGTGGCGGACCGTGGAAATCGATGACCGCGCCATCGGCGGCGTCGAGCGCGGTGACCGCGTGGCCCTTGCTGGCGAGCGCCTTGGCCACCGCGTAGCCGCTCTTGAGCGAGATGACCCGTTCGGCCGACACGCCGCCCATCAACACGACGATGTTCATGCCGTCTCCCGTGTCACGCGCTCCACGAGCGCCGTCGCATGCGCGGCGATCGCCTCGCCGCGTCCCTCCGGACTCAGGCCTTCGCCGGTCGTCGCCTTGATCGACACCTCGCCGGGCCCGACGCGCAGCCGCGTGGCGAGGGCCGCGCGCATCGCCCCGAGATGCGGCGCCAGCCGCGGCGTCGCCGCCACCACGGTCACGTCGACGTTGCCGACGGCGTAGCCGCGCTCCGCCATCAGGCCGACGACGTGCTCCAGCATCTCGACGCTCGCGGCATCCTTCCACCGCGCGTCCGAATCCGGAAAGTGATGGCCGATGTCGCCGAGCGCGAGTGCGCCGAGCAGCGCGTCCATGAGCGCGTGGGTGACGACGTCGGCGTCGCTGTGGCCGTGCAGGCCGATGTGCTGCGCGAGTTCGACGCCGCCGAGCACCAGACGGCGGCCCTCGACCAGCGCGTGAATGTCGTAGCCGATGCCGATGCGCACCGCGCCGCTCATGACGGCACCCCGTGACGCGCGGCGAGCAGGGCTTCGGCGAGAACGAGGTCCTCGGGATACGTCACCTTGAGATTCGCGGGGTCACCGGGCACGTGGACGACGCGCGCGCCGACGGCCTCGAGCAGCGCGGCGTCGTCGGTGGCCTCGGCCGTCGCGTCGCGGGCGCGCATGTGGGCGTCGAACAGCGCGGCGTAGGCGAAAGCCTGCGGGGTCTGCACGCGGACCAGCGTGGCGCGGTCGACGGTGGCTTCGACGCGCGCGCCCTCGACGCGTTTGAGCGTGTCGACCACGGGCAACGCCGGGATCGCGCCCGCCACGCCGTCGCCCTCGAGCGCGGCGAGCACGCGTCGCACCAACGCGGCGTCGGCGAGCGGCCGCGCGG
>JBKJUD010000423.1:0-3775 GCA_046590735.1 Candidatus Eiseniibacteriota bacterium
TGCGCTCGCGGTGCGCATCGACCGGGCCGCGGTCGCCGACACCGCGCGGCTGCTCGCCCGCGTGCGCCGTCTCGCCGACACCGACGCCGACCCCGGCGCCATCGCCGCCGTGCTGCGGCGCGATCCCCTGCTGCGGCCCTCGGTGCGCGCGATGCCGGGACTCCGTGTGCCCGGCGCATGGGACGGCTTCGAGGTCGCGGTGCGCGGGATTCTCGGCCAGCAGGTGTCGGTGGTCGGCGCGCGCACGCTCGCGCATCGGCTGGTCCAGCGGTGCGGCGCGCCGCTCCCGGCGCCACGCGGCGCACTGACGCACGTGTTCCCGGCGCCGTCCGCGGTGCTCGACGCGGACCTCGCGCGGCTGGGCGTGCCCGGCGCGCGCGCCGAGGCGGTGCGGGCGCTCGCGCGGGCGGTGCACGAGGGCGCGGTGGCGCTCGACGGCACACGGGCGCCGGAGATCACGCGCGCGGCGTTGTGTGCGCTGCCCGGCGTCGGCCCGTGGACGGCGGACTACATCGCGATGCGCGCCCTCGGCGAACCGGATGCGTTCCCGGCCGGCGACCTGGTGCTGCGGCGGGTCGCCGCGGCCGGCGGCGCGCCGCTCACCACCCGCGCACTTGAGGCGCGCGCCGAGACCTGGCGGCCGTGGCGCGCGTATGCCGTGCTCCACCTGTGGCGCCTCGCCACGCTTCCCGGAGACTCCACATGACGACGCTCTATCGCTCCACCCTCGCCACGCCGCTCGGCGACCTCGTGGTCGTGTGGGATGCCACCGCGTTGCACGCGCTGTACTTCGACGGCGTGGACGACACGGCACTGCGCGACACGGCGATTCCCGAGGCGCCGGCGCCGGACTGGCTGCGCGCACCGCTCGACGCGTACTGGCAGGGCGACATGCATTCGCTGCACGCGATTCCCTGCGCGGCGTCGGGGACGCCGTTCCAGGAGGCGGTGTGGCAACTGCTGCGCACCATTCCCGCGGGCGAGACGCAGTCCTACGGCGCACTCGCGGCGCGGCTCGGCAAGCCCACCGCCTCGCGCGCCGTCGGCGCGGCGAACGGCGCCAACCCGATCTCGCTGGTGGTGCCGTGTCATCGCGTGATCGGGGCGAACGGTGCGCTCACCGGCTACGCGCAGGGCATCGAGCGCAAACAGTGGCTGCTCGCGCACGAACGCACGCACGCGCGCTGACACGCGCCGCCGCCCGCGGTTAGGCCCCGGCGCGCAGCACCCGCGCGAACAGCCCCGCAGCTTCCGCGGGAGTCACGGCCAGCGCGGCGTCCGCGACTGACAACTCGAACTGCCACTCGCCGGGGATCTCGGCCTCGGACAGCGAGCGCAGCAACAGCACGCCCTCCTCACGGGCGATGGCCTCGCACGCGCGCAGCAGGCGCGGACCGTCGCCGCGCAGCGTGAGGTGCGCCATGTTGGTATGCGGCGGATCGGGCAGCAGCCGCAGGCCCGGCAGCGGACGCAGCGCGTCGGCGAGCGCGGCGAGGTGCGCGCGCCAGGCGGGGATGCGCGGTAGCCGTTCCCGCAAACCGTGCCGCGCGCTGAGCACGTAGGGATACAGCCGGACCAGATTCCCCCCGTGCCGCCGCAACCAGATGCGCGCTTCGTCGATCACGTCCGCCGCGCCGGCCAGCACGGCGCCGGCCAGGCCACCGAGGTCCTTGTAGAACGAGACATAGACCGTATCGAACGGCGCGGCCAACTCATCGAGCGGCTTCCCGTAGAACGGCGGACACTGCCACAGGCGCGCCCCGTCGAGATGCGTCGCCGCGCCGCGTGCGCGCGCCCACGCGAGTTGCGCCTGCAGGTCGTCCCACGTCGGCAGCGCACCGCCGAGTTCGCGCTGCGGCAACTCCCACAGCACCGCGGCCAGAGGCGCGGGCGGCGCTTGGCGCAGGTCGTCGAGCGTCCACGGCCGCGATGGGTGCCCGAGGAGCACCCCATCGAGGTCGTGCAGGTGACGGTAGCCGTGGCGCTCGTGCAACTCGAGATGACTACGCGGATGGAACGCGACGCCGCGCGAGCCGGAGCGCTCGGCCCAGATGCGCACGGCGATCTGTTGCGCCATCGTGCCGCTCGGCATGAACACCGCTGACGGCTTGCCGAGGAGTGCGGCGACCTCCGCCTCGAAGTCGCGGATCACCGCGCCCTCGCCGTAGACGTCGGAGAGCGTGGTCGTCCCGGCCTCGCGGGCGAGCGTGGCGAGTTCGGCGGCGACGTCGTGCGGCCCGTGCGCCTGCAGCGTGCGGGTGGCGGCGCTGGCCGCCTCGTCGGACATGCGGATCATCGCACCGCTTCCTCCCCCGAGTACGCGCGGCGCGCGGCGCGCCACACGTTGGCGTGCGCGACGATGGACTCCTCCAGCGGCCGGCCGTACCCGCCGCCCAAGGTGATCGCCACTGGCACCCGCCGGGCACGCGCCCACGCGAAGACCCTCGCGTCGCGCGCGGCCAGCCCATCGTGGCTCAATGCGAGCGTGCCGAACCGGTCGCAGGCAAGCGGATCGACGCCGGCCTGGTATAGAATGAGATCGGGCGCGAAGCGATCCAGCGCCGCCGGAAGGTGCGCGTCAAGCGTCGTGAGATATTCCGCGTCGCCGCAGCCGTCGGCGAGTGCGACGTCGAGCGAACTGTGTTCCTTCACGCGCGGGAAGTTCGTCCTGCTGTGCATCGAGAAGGTGAAGGTCTCCGCATCATCCGCGAAGATCGCCGCGGTGCCGTTGCCCTGGTGCACGTCGAGATCGACGATGAACGCGCGCCGCAGCGCCCCCTCGGCGCGCAGGACGTGGATGGCGATGGCGAGGTCGTTGAAGACGCAGTAGCCCTCGCCGCGATCGCGGTGTGCGTGATGCGCCCCGCCGGCCAGCACGCCGGCGACGCCGTGGGCGAGCGCGGCGCGTGAGGCGTGCACGGTGGCGCCGACAGCGGCGCGGGCGCGCAGCACGAGTTCCGGCGACCACGGGACGCCGAGGCGCCGTTGCTCGCCGTCGTCGAGGTCGCCCGCGAACACCCGCGCCACGTAGGTCGGGTCATGGGTCAGTTCGATCCACGCGGCGGGAGCGGGTTCGGCGCGATGCAGTTCCCCGGTCGCCAGCACCCCGGTGTCCTGCAGCATCTCGCGGACGGCGCTGAACTTGCGCGCCGGGAACGGATGACCGGCCGGCACCGGCACGGCGTAGTGGTCGGTGCTCCACGTGTGGAGGGGGACGGTCACCGGGCGCGTTACGGCGCGGCGGGCGCGCCACTGGAGCGCAGGATGGTGCGCGAGACGTTCGGATTGATGGCGGTCAGGCGCAGGCTCGCGGCTTCGGCCTCGCCGCGGGTGGCGAAGGGTCCGAGGATCACCGCATACCACGCGAGGCCTTGGCTGCGGTCGGCGACAACTTCGTAGCGCATGTTCGCGGCGGCCGCCAGCGAACCGCCGAGCGTCTCGGCTGCCGCGCTGTCGCGCAGCGAGGAAACCTGCACGCGGAACGGGCACGGCGGGATACCGCGAAACGGTACCTCGGCGACCGTTGCCGGGGGCGTCACGGCCGCGTCGATCCGCGCGGCCGCCGCAGTCGCGGGTGCGCTGTCGTCTGCGGCCGATTGGGTCGCAGTGGGGACGGAGGCCCGGTGCGGCATGCGGTGGTTCACGCCCCACCACACCCCCGCGATGAGAACCGCGATCGAGCCAAGGACGATGAGGGTCGGCGGCCGCGAGTTGGGAGCATCGGCATCGGCGGGCGGCGTCACGAACGCGCTCGCCGACGTCGCGGGCGCGGGCA
>JBKJUD010000456.1:0-4807 GCA_046590735.1 Candidatus Eiseniibacteriota bacterium
CGCCTCGCGGCGGCGCGCCTTGTACTTCATCACGCCGGCGGCTTCCTCGAACAGGAAGCGCCGGTGGCCGCCGCTGTCGGACAGCACATTGTCGACCATCTGGCGCTCGATCACCGAGTAGGCGTTGGAGCCCACGCCGGTGTCGTAGAACAGGTCGCGGATGTCGCGCAGGCGGCAGGGCGTCTTGTTGAGCAGGTATTCGCTGACCCCGCTGCGGTAGACGCGGCGGGTGACCACGACCTCCGGCCAGTCGACCGGGAGGATGCCGCGCGCGTTGGACAGCACCACGGACACTTCGGCCATGCCCAACGGCTTGCGCGTGGAGGACCCGGAGAAGATCACGTCTTCCATCGTGGCGCCACGCAGCACGGTGGCGCGCTGCTCGCCGAGCACCCAGCGCAGGGCGTCGGTGATGTTGGTCTTGCCACAGCCGTTCGGCCCGATGACGCCCGTGAGACCGGCCCCGAACCCGAGCTCGACCTTGTCGACGAACGACTTGAAGCCGTGGATGGTGACTTTCTGAATGAACATCGGGCCCTTTCCGCGTGTGAACAGGGTCAGGGCGCGCCCCCGGACTCCCGGGACGCACGGGCTCTACGGGGTTGCGCCATTGAGTGGAGAGAGACTACCAAGCACCTCCGACAAAATGGGGACCAACACCCCCTCTTCCCCCGGCAGCAGTGTGCGCGGGTCGAGAAGCACACAGCCGTCCTTCACCCGCACGATCACCGGCAATGCCGCCTCGCGCAACGCCGCCTCGGCCGCGGAGGCGCTGAAGGCACTCGAGGATAACGCCACAACAGATGTCGGGAGAGCTACTTCGGGCAGTGCCCCGCCGCCGGTTTCGGAGTTCTCGTCGCGCACCTCCAGGGAGACGTGCGGGCCCAGCCCGGCACGGCACGCGGCGGCCAGCGCTTCGGCCCGGCGGCGCAAATCTGCAAGCGGGGCGGCCAATGCGACCAGTGTCGGGATTTCGGCGAGCGCCTGCGCCGGGTCGCAGTAGGCGGCGAGCGTGGCCACCAGCGCGGCGAGCGTCATCTTGTCGGGGCGAACCGCGCGCATCAGGGGATCGGCGGCGAGGCGCTGCACGGCGGCGGCGCGGCCGACCACGATCCCCGCCTGCGGGCCGCCGAGCAGCTTGTCGCCGGAGATCATCGCCAGGTCCACCCCGGCGCGCAGCGCGTCCATCGGCGTGGGCTCCACCGGCAGGCCGTGCGCGCGCGGGTCGAGCAACGTGCCGCTGCCGAGATCGGCGATGACCGGCACGCCGCATTCGCGGCCGATCGCCACCATCTCCTCGAGCGAGACGTCGGCGGTGAAGCCGCTCTGGCGGAAATTGCTGCGGTGCACGAACAACAGTGCGGCGGTGTCCGGACCGATGGCGCGGCGGTAGTCGCGCGCGTGTGTGCGGTTGGTCGTCCCCACCTCCACGAGGCGCGCCAGCGAGACCGCCATGATGTCGGGTAGGCGGAACGAGCCGCCGATCTCCACCAGTTGCCCGCGCGAGACGATCACCTCGCGGCCGCCGGCCAGCGCGCGCAGCGCGAGCAGCACGGCGGCGGCGTTGTTGTTGGTGACCAGCGCTGCTTCCGCGCCGGTGAGCAGGGTGAGCAACTGCGTGGCGTGCGACTGGCGGCTGCCGCGCACGCCGCGAACCAGATCGAACTCGAGATTGGTGTAGTGGAGCGCCGCCTCGCGCGCGGCATCGGCGGCGGCGGCCGAGAGCGGCGCGCGGCCCAGATTGGTATGCAGGATGATGCCGGTGGCGTTGATGACGCGGCGTGGGCCGGGCTGCGTGGCGTTGGCGTGGCGCAGGATGCGCGCGGCGAGTTCGTCCGCGGTGGGCGCGGTGGCGGACGCGTCCGCATCTCCCAACCGCACGCGCTCGACGGCCAGGCAGGCGCGCACCGTCTCCGCCACCCAGCGGCGCGGATGCGCCACGGCCAGCGCGGCCACGGCGGGATGCTGTAGCAACGAATCCACGGACGGCAGATGACGCAGCGCGGGTGCGCTCACTCGGTACCCCCTCGGCTCACCCGCACGACGGCGGGATGGGGAGACGCTATCAAAGCGCGCGACGGGTCACAACCCGCGCGACCACGCAGCCGCACGGGGCCGCGCACCCCAACGCGCGGCGGGCGACCCGGGAAGCCTTCCGGATCGCCCGCGTGTGCCTGCCCGATGATGCGCCCTACGGCAGGATGCGGGGCGTCACCTCGATCACCAGGTTGGTCTTCTGCACGTTCTTCTTGTAGTGCTGGAAGAGCTTTCCGAGGAGCGGGATGTCGCCCAGCAGCGGCACCTTGTCGACGGTCTCGGTGGTCTCGTCCTGCTGCAGGCCGGCGATGACGATGGTCTCGCCGTCCTTGACGGTGACCTGCGTCGTGGCGCTGCGTTCCTTGGTCTGCGGCAGCGAGGCGTCCGGCCCGCGGAACCCCACGATGCTGCTCACCGTCGGCTCGATCACGGTGAGGATCTCGCCGCTGCCGGTGATCGTCGGCACGATGCGCAGCGACACGCCGGTCGCCTGCCGCTCGACGCTGTAGGTGACGATGCCGCCGGTGGTCGGCGGGCCGGTCACGACGTAGGGCACCACGTCGCCGACGTGCACGGTGGCGGCCTGGTCGCTGGTGGTCGACAGCTTCACGTCGGAAATGATCTTTGCAGTGCCATCCTGGATCAACGCGTCGATGGTGACCTTCCATGCCTCGGACTGGCGGGCGATCTTGCCCCACGAATCGAGCGAGCGGAACCCGAGCCTCTGGGGGATCTGGTCGACTTCGCCCTCGGTCGCCCCCCCCACCTTGCCGGCGCCGGGCACACCCTCGGTGAGGATGGTGGTGAAGGACATCAGCTTCTGCCAGTCGATGCCGTACGCCTTCGCCGAAGACTCGTTGACCTCGATCAGCCGCGCGCGCAACTCCACCTGCCGGCCGGCGACATCGAGCGTCTTGACCAGCGCCTGGATCTGCTCGAGGACGCCCAGCGGCGCATTGACCACCAGGCGCGAGGTGACCGGCTCGGCGTACACCTTGGCGCCAAGGTCGCCGATCATCTTGGCGAGGTTGGTGACGTTGGCGTGCTGCACCTGGATGACCACGGTGCTGCTGGCCGCGTCGAGGATCTTGCCGCCGGGTCCGACCACCAGCGAGTTGCCGAGCCGCTGGTAGCTGAGGCCGGCGGCCCGCGTCACCAGCGAGAGCGCCTCCTCGACCCGCAGGCCGGTGACGTGCAAGGTCACCTTCGCCTCGCGCACCTCCGGGCTGGTCACCAGGTTGAGCCCGGCCTTGCTGGCGATGATCTCCAGGGCGGCCTGCGCGCTGGTGTTGTCGGCGTCGAGGGAAATCACCGTCTCCGCCGCCCAGCCCGTCTGAGGCAGGGCGAGCAACGCCGCCGCCACCAGCACGGCGCGCAGGGCGGGGAATGGGCGGGACGTCCGGAACTTGCGCCGTGTCATCGGTGACCTCCTGGTCGTGTGCGCGGGCCTCGTGCGCCGCGTGACGAAATGCGACTGCCTCGCGGCGTCGTGGACTGCACTTCTATCGATCGGCCCCGAACTGGCTGAGCGTGATCGAATGTCCGTTGTCGGTCTCCAGCACCACGGTCGCGCCGTTGATCTGCCGGAGCGTGTACTTGCCCAGCCGCGCGCCGATGCGCAGCGAGTGATCGCCGGCGGCGTCGCGCAGGATGGCGAAATCGGAGGACTGGCCGACCAGTCGCAGCTCCTCGGCCGGGCGCGACGGCCCCGGTGCGGGGGCCTTCGTTACCGGGGCCGGCGTGGAAGCCCGGGGCTGTTCGACGGGCGCGGTCCGCATCGGGTCGGCATGCTCGCGGTCGCGGTCCAGCGCCTGCATGTCGGGGCCGCTGGAAGCGGCGACGATCCGCCCCCCGCCGGGCGCCTGCGCGGATTGCGGGGTCAGCTGCATGCCGTTGCGGGCGACGACGAGGCTGCGTCCCACCGTGAACGCGGTGGCGACGGCGATCAGCACCATCGCGAGGGCTGAAGTCGATCGGCTGGACCGGCTCATGAGGGCGGGGCTCCCGGAGGCACGGTGATCACGAGTAGCGCGACCTGCGCCTCCAGCCGCGCACCGCCGTTTGTCGGCGTGGTGATCGACACCCCGTTGACCTGGGTCAAGAGGGCCGAATTCTCGGCGTGGGCGAGGAAGCGCACGATGTCGGCGTAGCGGCCCTGCACCGCCACGGTGAGCGGGGTGCGCAGCGTCTCCCCCACCCGCGCCGAGGGACCCGGGGTCACCGAAACGATGTGTACGTGCGCGGTCCGCGCGAATTCGGTGAGCTGCGTGTGCGCGGTGAGCACCGGGTCGGTGGTGAGCGCGATGGCGTCCTCGTCCGCGGCGGTCTTGGCCTGGGCGGCGCGCGCCGCCTGGTTCTGCGCGACGAACAGGTCATGCCAGGCTTGGGTGGCGTCGACCTGGAGCTGCGCGCGACGATGCGCCGCCTTCGCGTACACGAGGCGGTCGACGCCGGCGTAGGCAAGCGCGAGTGCCACGGTGAGCGCGGCGATCACGGTGATCCGCTCGGTGCGCGAGAGCCAGGCGAAGTGCAGGCGCGGCCTCATCGCACTCCCTCCTGCTTGGCGCAGACGATCTCGAAATTGCGCGACACCGTGCCGCTCTCGCGATTTTCCCAGGTGTTCGACAGGTGCACCGCCGGGAAGGCGCGCTGCACGGCCGGCGCCTGACGCAGCGCCTCGACGTACTCGGTGACGCCCGCGTAGGGATCGGAGCCACTGCGCTCCACCACCCCGCGGATGGTGAGCGTGGCGCTCGAGGTGTCGTCCGGC
>JBKJUD010000143.1:0-8227 GCA_046590735.1 Candidatus Eiseniibacteriota bacterium
GCTCGGCGCGGCAGGTATCAAGCATCGTGCCGAAGGGCACCGCCTCGCCGGTGACGTGGACGTCGCCCGGCCCGCCCGCCGCCGTGAGCCGCAGGGTGAACGCGGCGAGATCCCGCACGTCGATGAACTGCGTGCCACGCTCAGGCGTGCCGGGCGCCAGCACGCGGCCGCCGGCCGCCACGCGCCGCGGCCAGTAGGGAAACCGATCGCTGGTGTCGTACGGTCCGACGATCAGCCCGGGCCGCACGCACAACGCGCGTCCTTGCATCGCATCGCGCGCCGCGTCCTCGCACAGTGCCTTGAGGCCGCCGTAGGTATCCGGCCGCACTTCCTCGAGGGAGGGATCGTCGAGCGTGACGCGCGGGGTGTCCTCGGTGGCGCCCATCGGCAGCGGATCGGCATAGACGCTGATCGAGGAGATGAACACGTAGAGTCCGGCGCGCGCGTGCAGGCGATCCGCTGCCTCGCGCACCAGCCGCGGGAGATACCCGCTGGTATCGATCACCGCATCCCAGGTGACAGTGCCCAGTGCGGCGAGCCCGCCGTCGCGGTCGCCCAGAATGTGCCGCGCGCGCGGGAAGTCATCCGGATAGGTCCGGCCGCGATGGAACAGCGTGACATCGTGGCCGGCATCGAGCGCGGCGTTGGTCAGGGCGCGGCCGAGGAAGTGGGTGCCGCCGAGTAACAACAGGCGCATGCGGGTCTCCGGGGAGGGTATGGCTACTGGCCGTACACGGGCGAGCCGTCCGGCGAGGTGAGGCCGTGCGCGAGCGGCGTGTAGGTGTGCGCCGGATCGAGCGGAGCTGCCGTCGTCCCGAACCACGACGACGCGAACACCCGCGCGGCCTGCGCGGCCAGCGCCGGACTCTCGCACGTCAGACCGAGATTGCGCGAGGTGTGGAAGTAACTCGGATCCCAGTTGCTCGTGCCGATCCACAGCGTCGCGTCGTCGGCCACCGCGTACTTGCAGTGCTCGACGCGGGCGAAGGGGATGTAGCCGCCGGTCCAGCGCGGCAGCGTGGAGAGCTTGACCTCGATGTGGGGGAGGCGTGCCAGGTCGTGCAGTGCGGTCATGCCGTCGGCGCTCGCCGTCACCCATTCCGAGATGAGAAGCCGGACGGAGACGCCCCGCGCGGCGGCGCGCGCGATCGCGTGGAACAGCGTCGAGTCGGACACCCCGTGGCCGCTCGGCGAGAACGTCAGCGACTGCACGACGATCGTGCGCTGCGCGCCGTCGAGCACGCGGACGATGGCGTCGCGATCCCAGTCGAGCGAGTCGCCGAGCCAGGCGCGCGGGCTGGCGCTGAGGCTGAAGCGCTCGCCGTCGCCGCGGCCCGCGACGGTTGCAAAAAGGCGGCCGTGCAGGGTCGCGCCCGCCGGACCCGGGATGGGCGGGTCGCGTCCGACCGGCACGCCCCGGGCCCAGTCCGCGGCGAACACCTCCGCCACCTGCGCGGTGAGCCGGCGGTCGCGCACGCGCACGCCGAGTTCGTGGATGTGCGAGAGCGCCCGCCAGTCGAAGTTCTGGCTGCCGACGAAGAACTCGCGTCCATCGACGAGGAAGAACTTGGCGTGCTGCACGCCGCCCAACTCGCCCATGTCGATCGTCCGCACCGCGATCCCCGGCAGCAGGCCCAGAGAGTCCACCGGTTGCGGGTAGGTCCGGTGCATGCGCGCGTCCACCAGCACGCGCACGCGCACGCCACGCGCGGCGGCGCGGCGCACCGCGTCGAGCACCGGCTCCAGCGCTTCGCCCGGCCAGGTCGAGATGTAGAACTGCTCGATGTCGAGCGACACCCGCGCGCTGTCGATCATCGCACGCCAGACGAGGGCGGCCTCCGGCAGTGCGGGATTGCCGAGCGCGGTCTCGACGGGCCGGGTCTCGACCAACTCGACGACCGGGGGCGGCGTGCGCGGCGGCACGCCGGCGAGCGCCAGGGCGGCGAGCGAGAGAGCGGCGGCGGCGAGCACGCCGCCCAGGACTCCTGCGTTCATCGAACAGCCTCCAGCGCGACGGCGGCGGCGCCGCGCAGCGCGGTATCGGGATCGCGCACGAGCCACACCGGGATCGTGCGCACCAGGTCGGCCAGCCGTCCCTTGTCGAGAAAGCCGGCGAGGAAGGTGCCGTCGGCGAGCGCCGGCTCGAGCTTCGGCGCGATGCCGCCGGCCACGTAGACGCCGCTGAGCGCCATCGCGCGCAGCGCCAGGTTGCCGGCCTCGGCGCCGTAGAGCGTGGCGAACAGCCGCAGCGTCTCGCGGCCCAGCGGGTCACCGTGCTGGAGCCCCGCGTGCGAGACGCGCGCCGCGAGATCCTCGAAGCGACAGCCCTCGCACCCGGGCACGGCCACCGGCTCCGGTGCGAAGCCGCTGTCGCGCAGGAACAGGTAGATGTTCACGAACCCCGGCCCGCTCACCACCCGCTCGACGCTGACGTGCCCGAAGCGCTCCCGCAGGGCGCGTAGAAGGGCGATCTCCTGGTCGGTGCGCGCGGCGAAGTCGGCGTGGCCGGCCTCGGTCGGCACGATGACCGGCAGCGGGCCATTGCGCACGATCAGTGCCTGGCCCAGCCCGGTGCCCGCGGCGATCACCGCGGCGTTGCCCGGCCGCGACCGCGCGCCCGGGTTCAACGCGACGAGGTTCTCGGGCGCCACGTGCGGCAAGCCATGCGCGGTGGCGGCGAGGTCGTTGAGCAGCCGCACCTCGTGCACGCCCAGCGTGCGGGCGAGCCGCGCGCCGTCGACGTTCCAGTGCAGGTTCACCAGCGTCGCGTGCTGGTCGATGATCGGCCCGGCGATGCCGAACGCCGCCGCCGAGACCGCCTCCCCGGCCTCGAGGAATTCCTGGCACAGCGCCTCCAGCGACAAGGCCTCCGCGCTCGAGAAGGTGGCGGTGCGCAGGAACGCCCCATCGGCCCGGTCGACCAACGCGAGCCGGGTCTTGGTACCACCGACATCGCCGGCAAGGATCATCGGTGAGTGTTCTCCACGAAGGGCGTAGTCGTGAGCGTCTCAGTCATCCGTGTCGCCCTCGACGATCGGCGGGGGCGGCCGGTCGAAGTCGGGATGCAGCGCCAGAATGTACGCGGCGGCTCCGTATCCCGCCATCGGGATCGCGCCGGCGTAGTGTGCCTCGGCGCCGGTGAGCAACTCGGGAATCAGCTGGTGGTTGGCGGCGGCCTGCGCGGTGATCCAATCGAGCAGCGCATCGGCGGCGGCGGCGTCGCCGGCGAGTTGCAGCGCGCGGGCCATGCGCAGGTCGCAGAACACCCACTCCTGCTCGTCGTACCAGGTGCCGTCGAGATTGCGCATGTAGCCGTGGCCGCTGGCGGGACGCAAAGCCGCATCGCACGCCGCGCGGAACGCGGCGAATTCGGGGCCGCGCGGGTCGAGTACGCCGCCGCAGAACGCCTCGACCGCGGACGCATCGAGACTCCGCGCGTCCGGTGTCTGCAGGTTGCCGCGCACGACGTCGTCCGCGCCGACGAACGCGGCGCGGAAGCCGCGGGACATCGCGGCGGCGTCGCCTGCCAGGGCGACGGTGTCGCCGCCACGGCCCGCCAGGCGCGCCAGCGCGGCGCCGCTGCGCAGGCCGCGTAGGTTGACCGCGGTGGTCCACGCGAAGTTCTTGGCGAATTCCGGGCCGGTGGCGGAGCCGTTGAGGGGCCCGATGTGCCGTTCCCAGATGCCGCTCTCGGTCCGCACGATGCCGCGCTCGGGATCGAGCGTCAGCGGAATGATGCGCAGGACCTTCTCCGAGATCCATGGATACGCGTCCCGCACCCACGCGGTGTCGCCGCTGGCCTGTGCGTACAGCGCGGCCGCCCAGGGGAACAACCCGAACCCATCGAGTTCGATGTTCGGCCCGGCGCTGTTGCGGTCGGACTCCTCCTCGCCATCGCCGAAGTAGCGGCACACGCTGACCCCGTACGCCGTCCCGATCCCGTACTCCTGGCCATCGTGCAGGGAACTCTGGTAGGCGCCGGTGCGCGCGCCGCGGAAGAACTCGAGCGCCGCGCGCGCTTCCGGATAGTGGCCGCTGGCCACCAGCCCGGCGATGGCGTAGCAGCCATCGCGCACCCACGTGATGTTCCACTTGCCCGGCGGGAGGCTGGCGACGATCTGGCCGTGCGCGGCGCCGGGCTCGGTGCACTGTGACATGCGGAGCATCGCGGTCGATTGGCGGTAGAGCGCCGCGCGGTCCGCGGACAGGCCGGGCGGCAGGCGCTCGAGCAGGTGCCACGCGGTCCAATTGGCGATCTCACCGATGAACCGGGCGCGGGCGGCGTCCGCGGCGAGCCGCTCGCGCTCGACATGCGGAATGCCCGCCGCGGCGCCGATGCGCAGGCGCATGCCGCGCCACAGGGTCTCGCCGGGCGCCAGGTGCGACGGCAGGTTCCACTCGCTCCGCCCTTCCCGCACCACGTCGGCCGGCAGCGTGCGATCGGGTTCCGGTACTTGCAGCGGGGCGTTGGTCACGCCTTGGTTGCGCAGCAGGGTCAGCACCAGCACCTCGCTGCGCGGCGAGTCGCCCGGCGGGCCGTAGGGCGCGAAGATGTACTGCGTACGCTCGACGCCGGGCACCAGCATCCCGGTCTGCTGGATGATGCCGGTACCGGGGACGTAATCGGTCGTGGTGGGGGCGCCCCCGGGCGCGCTCCCGCGCCGCGCCCAGTCGACCACGCGCGACTTCTCGGTGGCACTCACCGCCTGGTACAGGTGCTCGTGAATGCTCTGGATGGTCCAGCCGTCGTCCCCGCACACGACCGCGACGCGGCCGTTGGAGCTGGTCAGGATATGATGCGATGGCGTGGGAATCATGGCTCCCTTGGGGCTGGACGAGGAGGCGGTGGTGCCGCCTGGAAGGCTGAGGCCGACGAGGATCGCGAACGTCGCGACCGCGAGCATGCCGCGCAGGCTAGCACACTCCGCGGGCGGATCGCCCAGGGAGCACAAATTTCTCGCTCAGTCCGCAGACTCAGTGCCGAGGTGTCCCTCCCGGGAAGGGAACCGGCGTGGCGAGGGTATCCATCAGCGTGATCCGACGCCCCAAAAGGGCAGCCCGAAACCCGTTGACACCTCCGGGATGCCGCCCTAGTCTGCGCCCGCTTGCGCCCCCAGCGCCGCCACCCGGCGGGGCCGGGGCACATGCGCCACCACCCCGCTCGTGGCGCACGGATTCGTCCGGCGCGTGGCCGGTTCCTGCCGGCCCTCGCAGAACGAATCCGGGTTCGACGGCATCGAACTCGCGGTCTGTCACGCATCCGCATCGGAGATCACTGTCATGAAGAGGAAGTCGGGCTTCGACGACGACCGTCCGGCGCGCCGTACCAAGGCATCCGAACCTGAGGACGAAGAAGACCGCTACTCGTGGTTGGAATTCGACAAGAACGACGAGGAAGAAGAGGAAGAGGGCGACGACGAGGACCTCGAGGAGGAGGAAGTCGACGATGACTTCCTCGACGACGAGGACGCCTTCGACGAGGAGCCTGAGGACAGCGGCATCGATTTCGGCCGCATGCGCGACGACGACGACGAATAGGCCCCGTCCATCAGGGCGGGCCGGCCACACGACCGCCAGGAGGGAAGCTGATGGCGACTGACACTGGAACGCCGTCCGCGACCCATCTGGCGTTCGCGCTACCCCGCAACTACATGGGGCTGCCCGAGGAGCATTCGAGCCTCGCCGCCAGCCGCGTCGTGGTGCTGCCGATCCCGTACGACCGCACCACCTCGTACATGCCCGGCGCCCGCTTCGGGCCGCGGGCGATCATCGACGCCTCGCGCAATCTCGAGACCTACGACGACGAACTCGACCTCGACGTCACCGAGCGTGGCATCCACACGCTCCCGGAACTCGAGGCCCCCGCCACCGATCCCGCGAAGGTCGTCGGCGAGATCCGCGACGCCGCGCGTTGGGTGCTGGCGCAGGACAACAAGTTTCTCATCAGCCTCGGCGGCGACCACTCCTGCTCCATCGGCGTGCTGGAAGCCCACGCGGAGAAGTACGAGAACCTGTCGATCGTGCAGTTCGACGCCCACGCCGACATCAAGGAGTCGTGGGAGGGCACCGAGTTCTCGCACGCCTGCGTGATGCGGCCCATGGGGGAGCTGGCGAAGAACGTCCTCAGCATCGGCATCCGCTCGATGAATCGCGAGGAAGCCGCGTACATCAAGACGCGGCCCGAGGTCGAGATCCTCAACGTGCAGCGCCTGCGCTCGGACCCGACGGCGCTCGAGGCGGCGATCGACAAGTTGAGCGAGAACGTCTACCTGACCATCGATGTCGACGGATTCGATCCCTCGCTGATCCCCGCCACCGGCACCCCGGAACCCGGCGGCCTGCTGTGGCACGAGGGCCTCGACATCATCCGGATGCTGGCGCGCAAGCGCCGCATCGTCGGCTTCGACGTGATGGAACTCGCGCCGATCCCCGGCATGGTGGCGTCGGACTTCGTGGTCGCCAAGTTGATCTACAAGGCGCTCGGGTACGTGGCCGCCAGCGGCGGTCTCGACTAGCGACGCCGCGGACACCCCAGTGACGCTCGCGCAGGCCCGCCGGATCGCGCTCGCGCTGCCGGAGGCCGCCGAGGCGCCGCATCATCACATGACCTCGTTTCGCGTGCGCGGCAAGATCTTCGCCACCGTACCGCCGGAGGGGACGCACCTGCACATCTTCGTCGGCGACGACCACCGCGAACTGGCGCTCGCTGCGCACCCCGCGTGCTGCGAGAAACTGTGGTGGGGCGCAAAGGTCGCCGGCCTGCGCGTGACGCTGGCCCCCGCGCCACCCGCACTCGTGCGCGACCTCCTGCTCACTGCGTGGCGCGCGAAGGCGCCCAGGAGCCTGCTTCCGCTCGCGGGCGCCTAGTCCCGCTCTTCGCTTGACGCGCGGCGGCGCGATTGCTTTCCTACCCGCACGGCAGAGACGGCAGGCCGCGCGCCCCCGTGCCGCCCGCCGGCCGCGACATCGGCCCACGCCAAGGAGCCTCCCCTGGATCCGACCCGCCACATCGCGCACGCCGATGGCCGCGTGGAACTCACCGACACCTCGCGCATCGACGCCAGCCCCCTGAGCAATCCGGACCTCGCCCCGGTGCCGCTGCGTGAGCGCACCTGGACCACCTACAACTACGCCGCGCTGTGGGTCTCGATGGCGCACTGCATCCCCACGTACATGCTGGCCTCCGGCCTGATGGCCGCCGGCATGGACTGGAAGCAGGCGCTGTTCACCATCCTGCTGGGCAATACGATCGTCCTCGTGCCGATCCTGCTCAACTCGCACCCGGGCACCAAGTACGGGATCCCGTTCCCGGTGTTCGCGCGCGCCGCCTACGGCACCTACGGCTCGAACCTGCCGGCGCTGATGCGCGCGCTGGTGGCCTGCGGCTGGTTCGGCATCCAGGCGTGGATCGGCGGCGAGGCGCTCCACACGCTGTTCGCCGTGTTCATCCCCGGCTGGGCGACGCTGCTGGGCGCCGGGTTCGGCGGGCACGCGACCACCGAGTGGCTGTCGTTCCTGCTGTTCTGGGGCATCAATATCGCCATCGTCTACCGCGGGATGAACCTGTTGCGCGAGGTCGAGAACTGGGCTGCACCGTTCGTGCTGGTGATGACCGCACTGCTGGTGGCGTGGGCGATCCGCGAGGCGCACGGCATCGGGCCGCTGCTGGCGGCGAAGGGCAAGTTTCACACGGTCGGCGAGTTCCTGCCCGTGTTCATCCCGTCGCTCACGGCGATGATCGGCTTCTGGGCGACGCTCTCGCTCAACATGCCGGACTTCACGCGCTTCGGCCGCAGCCAGCGCGAGCAGATCATCGGTCAGGTGGTCGCGCTGCCCACCACGATGTCGCTGTTCGCGGCGATGGGCGTGCTGATCACCAGCGCAACCGTCATCATCTACGGCGAGGCGATCTGGGACCCGATTCAGCTGGTCTCGCGCTTCTCGCAGCCGCTGGTCGTCGCGATCGCCATGTTCACCGCGGTGGTGGCGACGCTGGCGGTGAACATCGCGGCGAATGTCGTCTCGCCCGCCAACGACTTCGCCAATGCGTTCCCGCGCTTGATCCGCTTCAAGACCGGCGGGCTGACTACCGGATTGATCGGCATCGCCATGCAGCCCTGGAAGCTGCTCGCCGACCCGTCCGGCTACATCTTCGGCTGGCTGCTCGCCTACTCGGGGGGCCTCGGCTCCATCGCGGGCGTGCTCATCGCCGACTACTGGCTGGTGC
>JBKJUD010000148.1:0-9322 GCA_046590735.1 Candidatus Eiseniibacteriota bacterium
TAGACCATCCCGATCAGGAGGAACAGCGCGCCGGTCGACAACCCGTGGCTCACCGACTGCACCAGGCTGCCGGTCACCCCCTGCATGTTGAGCGCGAAGATGCCGAGCACGCAGAAGCCCAGGTGGCTCACCGACGAATAGGCCACGAGTTTCTTCACGTCCTTCTGCATCAGCGAGACCAGCGCGCCGTAGATGATGCCGATGATCGCCAGCGTCGCCATGACCGGCGCCGCCTTGATCGCCACCACCGGGAACAGCGGCAGGCAGAAGCGCAGGAAGCCGTAGAGCCCCATCTTCAGCAGGATGCCGGCGAGGATGACGGACCCCGCGGTGGGCGCCTCGACGTGCGCGTCCGGCAACCACGTGTGGAACGGGAACATCGGCACCTTGATCGCGAACGCCAGCGCGAAGGCGCCGAACATCAGGGTCTGCGCACCCGGCGACAGCGGCGTCTGGAGCAGGTCGTGCAACCCGAACGTCAGCTGGCCGGTGTGCTGGTAGAACTGCATGACGAGCACCAGGATCGCCACCAGCATCAGGACGCTGCCGGTCATCGTGTAGAGGACGAACTTCACCGTGGCGTACAACCGCCGCTGCCCGCCCCACACGCCGATCAGCAGGTACATCGGGATCAGCATGGCTTCCCAGAAGAAGTAGAACAGCAGCAGGTCGAGGCTCACGAACACGCCGAGCATCGCGGTCTCGAGCACGAGGATCGCGATGACGAATTCCTTCACCCGGTGCTCGATCGAGGTCCATGAAGCGAGCAGCGCCAGAGGGGTGATGAAGGTGGTGAGCAGCACCAGGAACAGGCTGATCCCGTCGACGCCCAAGTGATAGCGGGCGCCGATGGTGGGGATCCAGTCGAGATCCTCGACGTACTGGTAGTGCGCCGTCCCCAGCGGGAAGTGCGTGTACACCAGCACGGAAACGAGGGCCGTGGCCAACGACACCGCGAAGCCGATGTAGTGGAAGGTGCGCCCCAAGGACTTCGGCAGCAGCAGCAGAACCAGGGCGCCCAGTGCGGGCAACCAGATCACCGCCGTCAGCAGCGGGATGCCGAAGATGGTCACGACGTCCGTGCTCACAGGTTTCCTCTCAGGTCCGCACCGGCGGTCTCCCGCGGTCGAGGGGCCGCGTCGCGCATCGGCACTCTCAGCGCCCGACCATGTGGCGCATCGCCAGCAGGATCGGCTGCAGCACGCCGGTCGACTTGGCGAGCAACCCCACCACGCCGACGACGAACATGGTCGCGTACAGCGCCACCTGGCCACTCTGCAGGTAGCGCAGGCCGCCACCCCAGGCGCGCACCAGCCAGCCGGTGCCGTTCACCAGGCCGTCGACGATCCACACGTCGAAGAAGTACGCGAGGAAGCCGGCGACGAAGCGGATCGGCGCCAGGATCACCACGCCGTAGATCTCGTCGATGTACCACTTGTTCAAGGCCAGCCCGTGCAGCGGCCCGGAGGCGCGGCCGATCGCGGCGGCCACGGCGCCGCGGCTGCGATAGGCCAGCAGCGCGAAGCCGATCCCCAGCAGCGCCACCGCCACCGACACCGCCATCAGCATCCACTCGGTGGCCGCCGCCGGGTGCATGTCGTGGCCCTCGGGGAACACCGGGGCGAGGAACTGCTGCAGGCGGTCGAGCCCGAACATGTGCGGCAGGCCGATCCAGCCGCCCACCACGCTCAGCGCGGCGAGCACGAACAGGGGGATCAGCATGCTCGGCGGCGACTCGTGGCAGTGCTCGGCGGCGTGGTGGTCGAGACGCGACTCACCGTAGAAGGTCAGGAGCAGCAGGCGGAACATGTAGAACGCGGTCAGCCCCGCGGTCACCAGCCCGACGATCCAGACGATGGTGTGTCCGCCGAGATACGCCTCGCCGAGGATCAGGTCCTTGCTCACGAACCCGGCGAACGGCGGGATGCCGGCGATCGCGATGGTGCCGATCAGCATCGTCAGGTGCGTCCACGGCAGCCGCGTGCGCAGCGCGCCCATCTTGCGCATGTCCTGCTCGCCGGAGAGCGCGTGGATCACGCTGCCGGCGCCGAGGAACAGCAGCGCCTTGAAGAAGGCGTGCGTCATCACGTGGAAAATGCCGGCGGCAAACGCCCCCACCCCGCACGCGACGAACATGTACCCCAGTTGCGACACGGTCGAATACGCCAGCACACGCTTGATGTCGTTCTGCACCAGCGCGATGGTGGCGGCAAAGATCGCGGTCGCCGCGCCGATGCCGGCGATCACCGCCATCGTCGTCGGCGCCAGCACGAACAGGTGCGCCGAGCGCGCCACCATGTACACGCCGGCCGTGACCATCGTCGCGGCGTGGATGAGGGCGGACACCGGGGTCGGGCCTTCCATCGCGTCGGGCAACCAGACGTACAGCGGGATCTGCGCCGACTTCCCCGTCGCGCCGACGAACAGGCACAGCGTCATCACGGTGAGCACCGCCACCGGCACGCCACCCAGTGTGACCTTGGCGAAGACCTCGTTGTAGGTCAGCGTCTGGAAGGTCGCCATCATCAGGAACAGCCCGAGCAGGAAGCCGAAGTCGCCGATGCGGTTGACGATGAACGCCTTCTTGCCCGCGTCGCCCGCCGACTTGCGGTCGAACCAGAAGCCGATCAGCAGGTACGAGCACACGCCGACGCCTTCCCACCCGACGAACATCAGCAGGTAGTTGTTCGCCAGCACCAGCACCAGCATCGACGCGGTGAACAGGTTCAGGTAGGTGAAGTAGCGCTGCACGCCGCGGTCGTGACTCATGTAGCCGACCGAATACACGTGGATCAGAAACCCGACCCCGGTCACCACCAGCACCATCACGGCGGAGAGCTGGTCGAGTTGAAACGCCAGCGGCACGTGCAGGTCGCCGGAGCTGATCCAGGGATAGAGCGCCTGCTCGACGTGCCGCATCTCCACCGGCAGGCGCAGCAGCGCCAGCACCGCGGTCACCGCCAGCGCGAACGCCGCGCCGACGCTCAGGCAGGCGATGCCGTACACCACCGGCTTGGGCAGGCGGCGATTGAGCAGGCCATTGACCAGCGCGCCGGCCAGCGGCAGCAGCGGGATGATCCAGAACTGGGGGAAGTCGGCGAGGTTCACGCGGCTAGCCCTTCATGACGTTGATGCGGTCGAGGTCGAGGTGATCGTTCACGCGGAACACGGCGAGGACGATGGCCAGCCCGACCGCGGCCTCAGCCGCCGCCACCACCATCACCACCACCACCATGACCTGGCCATCGAAGGTCCCGAGGTAGCGGCCGAACGCGACCAGCGCGATGTTGCCGGCGTTGAGCATCAGCTCCACCGACATCATCACCACGATCGCGTTGCGCCGCGCGGCCACCCCGAACACCCCGATCATGAAGATCACCGAGGCCAGCGCAATGTAGTGCGAGAGTTGCACGGGCATCAGGCGTCCCCCTCCGGGCGCGCCACCGGGCGCGCGACCTTGAGCTGCTTGGCCATCACCACCGCGCCGATCACCGCCACGAACAGCAGCACCGACGTCGCCTCGAAGACGAACAGGTAGCGGGTGAACAGGAGCTGCCCGATGACCTCGATGCTGCCCAGCGGCGGCTCCTTCTGCGCGGGCTCGAACGACGGGATGGTGCTCGCCAGCTTCCACACGAACAGCCCGCCGAGCAGCACCGTGAGCAGGTAGGCGAAGATGGCCACCGGCGAGGTGCGCAGGCCGCGGGTACGCCGCAGGTTGAGCAACATCACCACGAACAGGAACAACACCAGGATGGCGCCGGCGTACACCAGGATCTGGGTGATGGCGAGGAACTCGGCGCCCAGCAGCAGGAACAGCAGCGAGGTGGCGAAGAAGTTCACCACCAGGAACAGCACCGAGTACACCGGGCTGCGGCTGACCACGACGGTGACCGCGGAGCCCACCGCGACCAGGCCGGCCACCCAGAACAGCACCGCGACGACGTCGAGTTGTATCACTTGATCACCCACAGCTTGAGCGCCGCGATCACCATCACGTTGAGCAGCGACAGCGGCAGCAGGAACTTCCAGCCGAACTTCATCAGCTTGTCGTAGCGGAAGCGGTGCCAGGTGGCGCGGATCCAGATGAACAGCAGCACGAAGCCCGCCACCTTCAGCGTGAACCACATCACCGGCCACACCCACGGCAGCACCGGCAGCACCGGCCCGCTCCAGCCGCCGAGGAACAGCACGGTGGCCAGCGAACTCATGGTGAGCATGTTGATGTACTCGGCCATGAAGAACATCGCGAACTTCATCGAGGCGTACTCGGTGTGGAAGCCGGCGATCAGCTCCGATTCGGCCTCGGGCAGGTCGAAGGGCGCGCGGTTGATCTCGGCGAGGCCGCAGATGATGAACAGCACGAAGCCCACCGGGTTCTGCACGATGAACGGCAGCGTGGCCTGCGCCTCGACGATGTCGTGCAGCCGCAGCGAGCCGCCCAGCACCAGCGCGCTGGCCACCGCGAGCCCCATCGGCAACTCGTACGAGAGCATCTGCGAACTGGACCGCAGCCCGCCCATCAGTCCGAACTTGTTGTTGGAGGCCCAGCCGGCGAAGACGATTCCGTACACCCCCAGCGAGGTGACCGCCAGGATGTACAGCACGCCGACGTTGAGGTCAGCGATGTGGAATTGGAAGGGCTGGCTGAGATGCGGGATCGACACCTGCGTGCCGAAGGGAATCACCGCGAACGCCATCAGCGACACCACGAAGGTGATCATCGGCGCCAGCGTATAGAGCACCTTGTCGGCCTCGGCCGGCACGAAGTCTTCCTTGAACGCCAGCTTCAATCCATCGGCCAGCGGCTGCAGCAGCCCGAGCGGCCCGACGCGGTTCGGTCCCTGGCGCAGTTGCACGAAGGCGATGATCTTGCGCTCGAAGTAGGTGATGTAGGCGAAGGCGGTGAGCAGGACAAAGACAATGAGCAGGCACTTCACGACCGTCACGATCACGAACTCAAGCACGGGAGCCTGCCTTTGCCCGGCACTCGGCCAGCAGCGCGTCCATCTTCGCGGGGGTGATGTCCTCGTGGTAGTCGAGATTCACCTGGATCGCCGGCGCCCCGCCGCAGGCGGCGATGCACTCCACCTTCTCCACCGTGAACAGGCCGTCGGCGGTGGTGCCGCCCAACTCGACGCCGAGCGTGCCCAGCGTGTGCTCGAGCAGCGGGCGCGCACCGCGCAGGTGACAGGCGATGTTGGTGCAGACCTGGACGACATACTGCCCCACCGGGCGCGTGTGCAGCAGCGTGTAGAACGAGGCGACGCCCGCGACCTCGACGGGCTGCAGGTCGAGCAGCTCGGCAACCTGGCGCATGACATCGGGCGGCAGGAAGCCGGCGTCGTCCTGCGCCACCATCAGCGCGGGGATCAGCGCGGAGCGCGGGGATGGATAGCGGCCCTTGAGTTCCAGGATCGCGGCGCGCGCCGCGTCGGTCAGCGGCCGCGCAGGAGACGTCGTCGGTGTCACTCCCACTCGAATGCGCCCCGTCGCCAGAGGTAGACGTAGGCCACGAACAGCGTGGCGACGAAGATGACCATCTCGAAGAAGCCGAACACGCCCAGCTTCCCGTAGGTCACCGCCCACGGGTAGAAGAAAATCGTCTCGATGTCGAAGACGATGAAGATCATCGCGGTCAGGTAGAACTTCACCGAGAAGCGGTCGCGCGCATTGCCCACCGCGGGCACGCCACACTCATAGGGGGCGAGCTTGGAGCGGTTGGGACGGCGCGTCCCGACGAACCACGACACCGCCAGCAGTCCCGACACGACGACGATCGCGACGGCGAACAGGATGGCGATGGGAAGGTAGCTCTCTAGCATCAGTCGGCGCTCACCACAGGGTCCGAGTGCCGGCGTTCCCACCCTCAGTGGCGGGGCGCCTGCCGCGTCGCGCGAGACGCGGCGCGGGCGGGTATCCTCAACAGGCAGCGCACTCTAGGGAAGCCGCATGTGGCTGTCAAGGCGCAGGTCCCGCCTGGCGGACCTGCGCCGGCCCCGCGCCGCCCTCAGCCGCGACCGAGAGGCCGCTGCGCCAGCAGCAGCAGGCGATCCGCGCCGAATGCGTAGGGTGTGCCGTCGTAATCGCCGCACAGCCCCACCACCTCTCCCCCGGCGCCCTCGACCAGCTCGGTCAGCTCGCCCGGGGTGTACACGCGCACGCTGAGACGATGGGTTTCCACGGTCACCGGCTCGCCCCCGCGCGGCCGCCGGCGGAACTCCCATTCCATCTCCAATCGCGAGGTGGCGTGATCGAACTGCTGCGTGCAGATCACTTCCCAGCCGCGGCGTCGTTGTACCTCTCGCTCGCGGAAACGGCGCGCGAGGAAGTCGCGGCACAGGCCCTCGATCACCAGGCGTCCGCCGGGCTTGAGCGCGCGCAGCATGCCGCTGACCGCGGCGCGCTCCTCCGCGGCGGTGTCGAAGAAGCCGAACGAGGAATAGACATTCAGGACCGCATCGAACGCCGCGTCCCAAGGCAGCGCGCGCATGTCGGCGCGCAGGAAACGCGCCGGGGCATCCGCCGCGGCGGCGCGCCGGACTGCCTCATCGAGCAGCGGCTGCGAGAGATCCGCGCCGGTCACCGCATAGCCGCGCGCCGCCAGCGGCACACTCAAGCGGCCCCAGCCGCACGGCAGGTCGAGGATCGCTGCGCCCGGGTCAAGGTCGAGCAGGTCGACCAGCGCTTCCGCCTCCTGCGACGCATCCGCGGTGTCCGCGGTGTCCCAGGCGAGCCACGCTCCCTCGAACACGCGGGCGAACCACGCGTTCGGCGGCGCGTCGCTCACGCGATGCGATCCTCGATGCGACGCGTCTCGAGCCGGCGCACCCGCTCGTCGCGTCGCGTCTCCGCCCGCGCCCAGCGCGCGCGATCCTCGTCGGTCTCCAGCAGCAGCGGGGGCACCGGGGTCGGCGTGCCGTGCTCGTCGAGCGCGACGAAGGTCACGTACGCGGTCGTGGTCACGGTGGTGGCGCCGGTCAGCGGCGTCTCCGCGGTCACCCGGACCTCGATCTCCATCGAGGTGCGCCCGACGAAATTCAACCGCGCGCTGTACGTGACGAAATCACCGATGCGAATCGGATGGTGGAAGTAGAGATCGTCCATCGACGCGGTGACCGATTCGCGCCGCGCATGCTTCACCGCGCACATCGCGGCCACCAGGTCGATCTGGTGCATGATGTGTCCCCCGAGCACGAAGCCGCGAGGGTTCGCGTCGTAGGGCAGCGCGATGAGCGTCATGTCGACGGCGGACTCGCGCGGCGTCTTGCCGCCCGCGGTCGCGCCGTGCACCGGCGTCTGGGACACGGATCCTCCTGCGGAATGCGGCATGGGGTACCTCGGGCCGCAGCCCGAGGCCGATCAGAAGCGGTGGGTCACACGGAGCGTTGCGCCGTGCGCGCCGGGGGCGGTTGCCACCTCCCACGACGGTGCGCCGGCCGCGGCGGACCCGGGACGGGCCCGAGCGGCCGAGGGTGCGGCCAGTATGTCGTAGAGCCACGATCCGAAGAAGAGGCTGGCGCCGATACTGTAGACAATGGCCCCGCCCTCGGTCCGGCCGCCGGGGCTGGCGCCGCGGGCGTGGGAGGTGAACATGGCAGCGTACCCGGCCGCCTCGCTGAGCGCCAGCCACCGCGCGGTCTGGAGGTCGCCGGCGTAGGCATGCCCGGCGCCATGGAGCAGCGCGCCGGGCACGAGGGCGATGACAAACGCCGTGGTCGGCGATCGGGCGGCCCCGAGGCTATCGGCGGACACCAGCACCGCGGCAGTGGCCGGGCCGACCGGCCCCATCGCAGCGAGCAAGAGCGCACCACGGCGCGCCCACCCAGTCCAACCGGCCGCGCGCTCCCGATCCGTCCCCGCGACGCGACCGCTCACGAACCGGGCGGGTCGTGCCGTCGCATGAACTTCTCGAAGATCTCCTCGCGGCACACCACCACTTCGCGGGGTGCGTCGATGGCCAGCTTGACTTGCTTCCCTTTGATCTCGGTCACCGTGATGCGGATCTGCTGGTCGCCGATGATCACGCTCTCGCCGAGTTTTCGCGTCAGGATCAACATCTGGTCGCGTGCCTCTCCATGGACGGGACACAGCCCGAGTGCGGGGCCTTGACTGGAAGCAGCGGGTCGAGCAGGCAGGCCGGACGCTCATACATGAGCCACGGCGCGGATAAAAGGTTCCGTTCCAGATGCAGGCCGACGGGGAAGCAGTCCGTCCGGGCTGTACGGATCCGATGGTACGCCCCGGGTGCGGCGGGGGTCAACCGTGCCCGGGGCGTGATTATGCATGAGCCAAGTTGCTGGCAGAGGAGCCCCTACCGGCGGGGCGGCCCTCCCCCGGGACGCGGAAATCCGCCGGGCGGCCCGCCCGGGCGGCCCCCCATGCGGGGTGATCCGCCGCCGGGGCGGCGCCCCCGCGCCTCCTCGGCCATCCGGTGCAGGTCGCGCATGACACTCTCCCGCGAGACCAGGTACTGCGCCTGCTGGCGCGGCGAAAGGGCGGCCAGCACGCTGTCCTCGAGGTCCGCGATCTCGCGCAGGCGCCGCCCCTCGGTGTCGCGGACCTGCCGCACCAGGCCTTCCACTTCCTCGGGTGAGGCCTTGCTCAGCCTCGTGCGCAGCTGCTTCATCACCTTGAGCCGATCGCGCCGCAGATCGCTCTGCGCCTCCCCCAGCCGCCGCATGCGCGGGAAGACCCGGGCGGCTTCGGCGTCGGTCAGTTCGAGATCCTGCGACATGCGCCACATCTGGTAGTCGATGATGCGCTTGTCGGCGAGCGGCGGCGCGCCGTCGGGCCCGTCGTCCTCGTCGCCGTCGGCCACTGCGACCACCATGTCTGATGAACCCGGCGGTGACTCCACCGCGCGCGCGACGCGCACGAATGGACTGCCCGCCAGGCCAGCGGACAGCACGATCGCCGCCCAGACTCCCGGACGCGCCGCACAGGAATTCGAACGCTTCATCTCACGATCCTCCCATCTTTCTGGTCAGCTCGGCCGCCAGCCAGTCCTGCTCTTCCGTGGTGAGGTCCCACAGGTCGCCCCAGGCGTCGTCGGCGGAGATGTCTTCGCCCAGGCTGCTGGCGGTCGCGCCGCTGCCGAGCACCGCCCCGCGCAGGGACGTGTGGGCCAGCGCGCCGACCTCCTCCATCGTGCTGTCGTCCCACGCGGCCCAGTCGCTCGGCAGCGTCTCGGGCTGCCGAGGCGCCGCGGCGGGCACACGCGCCGAGGCCAGCGACGCCTCACGCGTGGGCGTGTCGGACGCGTCGGGCGTGGAGTCCGCCGGGGCCGATCCGGTGTCCGCGGGAGCTTCCGCGACGAGGG
>JBKJUD010000166.1:0-2938 GCA_046590735.1 Candidatus Eiseniibacteriota bacterium
GCGCCCCACGCGAGCACCCGGGCGTACCGGCCGGTGCCGGAGTCCATCCGCACCGCCTTCGACAACAGGTTCGCGCCCGGGCCGACGACACGCACGAAGTACACGCCCTCGCCGACGGGCACGCCGACAGCATCCCGTCCGTCCCAGCCGACCTGGTGATGGCCGGCGTCGAGCCGGCCCGCCGGCAACGGGCGCACGAGCGTGCCGTGCACGTCGTACACGCCCGCGTCCATCGTCCGCGGCGTGTCCAGCGTGAAGTGCACCGTCGTGCCTCCCGCCGCCTGTCTGGACGCCCGGGGGCGGCGAACGGGCGCAGGTCGCAGCGCTCCAATCCCCCCGGGCCACCGCCGGGTCGGTTGCGGCACCCGCGACCCTCGGCTAGACTCGTGCCCGTTCCCGTGACGCCGCCGGCGGCCTTCCACCGGCGGCGTTCGCACGCGACCCGCACGGGCCGCGCCACGCTCCCACGCCTCGCTACCGGCGTCGCCCAGGCAAGGAGGTCCCGATGCCCCGACTCGTCGAATGCGTCCCCAATTTCAGCGAGGGACGCGACCGCGCCACCATCGACGCGATCGTCGCGCGCATCGCCGCGGCGCCGGGCATCCGCGTCCTCGACGTCGAGATGGACGCCAGTCACCACCGCTGCGTGGTGACCCTCGCCGGCACGCCCGAAGCCTGCGCGGACGGCGCGTTCCGCGGCGTCGAGGCGGCGCGCGAACTCATCGACCTCACGCGTCATCAGGGCGAGCATCCACGCATGGGCGCGTGCGACGTGCTGCCGTTCATCCCGGTGAGCGGCGTCACGATGGAGGACTGCGTCGCGCTCGCGCGCCAGGTCGGCGAGCGCATCGGACGCGAACTCGACATCCCCGTCTTCCTGTACGAAGCCGCAGCCTCGCGTCCCGAGCGACAGAATCTCGCGGAGGTGCGCAAGGGACAGTTCGAAGGATTGCGCGACGCCATTGGCACCGATCCCACGCGCGATCCGGACTTCGGTCCGAACAGGATTCATCCCACCGCCGGCGCGATTGCGGTGGGCGCGCGCGATTTCCTCGTCGCCTACAACGTCTATCTCAATACCAAGGACGTGCAGGTCGCCAAGAAGATCGCCAATGCGATCCGCTTCCAGACCGGCGGCTTCCGCTACGTGAAGGCGATGGGGTTCTACATCGAGGAGCGCGGGCAGGCGCAGGTGTCGATGAACCTGGTGAACACCAAGGGCACGCCGATCCATCGCGTGATGGCGATGATCCGTCACGAGGCCGCGCGTTACGGCCTGTCGCTGGTGGGCAGCGAGGTCGTCGGCCTGCTCCCGCTCGACGCGCTCGCCGATATCGCCGAGCACCACGCGGGGCTCGAAAACTTCAATCGCGACCAGATTCTCGAACGCCGGCTGTGGGGCGAGGCGATCGGCACCCACGCGCCGATGGGCGACTACCTGGACGAAATCGCCGGTCCCAGCACGGCGCCCGGCGGGGGCAGCGCCAGCGCGCTGCTCGGTGCCTTGGGAGCCGCGCTGGCCGGGATGGTCGCGGGGCTGACCGCCACCCGCAAGAAGTACGCGGACGTGGCAGAGGAGATGCAGTCCATCAAGCAGCGGGCAAGCGAGTTGCGCGGCACGCTTCAACGGTTGGTGGAAGATGACACGCGTGCCTTCCGGGCGCTGGTCGCCTCGAACAAGCTGGCCGAGGGCACACCGGAACTCGACAAGGCCAAGGCCGACGCCCAGCTCGCCGCCAGCATCGTCGCCACCGAGATCCCGTTGCAGGTGATGGCGCTGAGCCTCGAGGCCGGCCGCCTGGGCATGGCGGTGTTCGAGCGCGGGCTCGCCAGCGCGGCCAGCGACGGCGGCGTGTCGCTGTTCGCGGCCCACGCGGCATTCCGCGGGGCGCGGCTCAACGTGCTGATCAACCTGACGGGATTTGCACCGGGCGCCGCGCGCGAGCGGCTCGAGGCATCGTGCGCCGCGCTGGAGTCGCATGCTGCCGCCTTCTTCCCGTCGAGCGAACGGGCGGTCGAGGCGAAGTTCGCCGCGATGCGCACGCCCGCCTCCGCCTGACCGCGCGCACTTCCCCGAGGAGACTTCCCGTCGTGAGCCACCCTGTTGCCTCCCGCTTCGTGGACCTGCACATGCACACCACACACTCCGATGGCTCGCTGACGCCGGCCGAACTCGCCGAACGCGTGCGCGACTCCGGCGTCGCCGCGGTGGCGCTCACCGATCACGACACGCTCGGCGGCGTCGCCGCGTTGCGCGCCGCACTGCAGGCGGCCGGCGTCGAAGTGTCCGCCGGTGTCGAGCTGTCGGCGACCGACGGCAACGCCGACATCCACATCCTCGCCTACAACGTAGACGAATCGAACGAGGCGTTCACCGCCGAACTCGCGCGCTTCGTCATGGGCCGCACCGAGCGCGCGCGCGTGATGCTCGACAAGCTGCGAACGGTCGGCGTCGACATTCCGTTCGAGGCGGTCGAGACGATCGCCAACGGCGCCGCGGTCGGCCGGCCGCACGTCGCGGAGGCGCTGCTGCAGTTCGGTCACGTGAAGGATCTCGACGAGGCGTTCCAGCGCTGGATCGGCGCGCGCGGGCCGTGCTACGTGCCGAAGACCACGCTGCTCGCCGCCGAGGCGATCGCCATGGTGCACGGCGTCGGTGGCGTCACCTCGCTCGCGCACCCGCACACGCTCGGGCACGACGAGATGATTCCCGGCATGATCGAGGCCGGCCTCGATGGCCTCGAGGTGATGCACCCGCGGCAGGACGGCGCGGCGCGCATGAAATATCACGCGCTGGCCAAGAAGCACGGCCTGCTGGTGACCGGCGGCTCCGACTACCACGGTCCGGACGCGCCGCATCCCCGATTGGGTGCACCTCTTCCGGACGATGCCATCTCGGCGTTTCTCGCGGCAGGGGAGCGGCGCTCGGGCTGAATGC
>JBKJUD010000231.1:0-6537 GCA_046590735.1 Candidatus Eiseniibacteriota bacterium
ACGCCACCAGCCCGTAGCGCGACACCCGCCCGTACGTCGGCTTGTAGCCCACCACGCCGCAGAACGACGCCGGCTCGCGGACCGAGCCGCCGGTATCGGATCCCAGCGCCAGCGCCGCCGCGCCCGAGGCGACCGCCGCAGCCGATCCGCCGCTGGAGCCGCCGGGCACATGCGCGAGCGACCACGGATTGCGCACCACGCCGAAGGCGCTGTTTTCGTTTGAGGACCCCATGGCGAATTCGTCCATGTTGGTCTTGCCGAGCAGCGGCAGGCCCGCCTCGCGCAACCGGGTGACCGCGGTGGCGTCGTACGGGGGCACGTACCCGGCGAGGATACGCGAGCCGCAGGTGGTCTCGAGGCCCGCGGTCACCATGTTGTCCTTGAGGGCGATGGGCACGCCGGCCAGCGGCGACGCTGCGGCCGCGCCGCGCGTGCGCGCCTGGTCGACGGCGCGCGCCGCGGCCAGGCAATCGTCCTCGGCGAAGCGCAGGAAGGCGCCGGTGTGCGGGTTGTGCGCCGCGGCACGCGCCAGCGTCTCACGCGCCACCGCCTCGGCGGTGATCTCGCCGCGCGCGATGGCCTGCGCAGTGGCGTGTGCAGTCAGGTGACCGGTGTCCATTGCTACACCACCCGCGGCACGCGGAACACGCCGGACTCGACGTCCGCGTCCGGCGCGGCGCGCAGCACGTCCGCGCGCGGCAGCGAGGGCAACGCGATGTCGGCGGCGAGCGTCTCCTCGCGCGCCATCGCGCGGCCGGCCGAGTCGACCCCGCTGGTGTCGACCTGCTGCAGCGTCACGATGTGCCCGAGGATGTGATTGAGTTCCTCGGCGAGGTGGGTCTCCTCCTCGCCGGTCAGATGCAGGTGGGCCAGCGCGGCGACCGCGCGCACGGTGCTCGCGTCAAGGGACATGCAGGTCTCCGATTCTATTTGTGTGCGCCGTCAGTCGAGAGGGTCGCTGCCCGCGGTGCGGACGAACCGCGCCATGATCTTCTTGCGCCCGACCTGCGCGAACTGGATGAGCAGGCGGGTGTCGCCGCCGGCATCCTCGCGGCCGACCACCACGCCGCGGCCAAAGGTCTTGTGCACCACCGCGTCGCCGACGCCGGGCGAGCCGCTGTCGTCGACGAGGTGCCCGGTGTCGCCTCCGTCGTCGTAGACGAGCGTCTGCCCATCGTCACGGCGCACGGTGCGCGGCGCCGCCGCGGACCATCCCGCGCGCGTCTCCGCATCCCAGCGGGTGGCGTGACGGCGCACGCCGAGATCCTGCACGTCGAGCAGTTCCGGCGGCACGTCCTCGACGAAGCGCGAGAGCCGGCAGGGCATGCGGCGGTCGAACCGCCGGCGCTCCCCGGCCGCCAGAAGATAGACGACCTTCTCGGCACGCGTCACCGCCACGTAGAACAGCCGCCGCTCCTCCTCCATGCTGCGCGGGTCGTCGAGCGAAGACATGTGCGGGAACAGTCCCTCCTCGACCCCGGTCACGATCACGGCGGGATATTCAAGTCCCTTGGCGGTGTGCACGGTCATCAGCAAGACGCGGTCCTCCTCGCCGGCGAGGCTGTCCGCGTGCGACATCAGCGTGGCCTCGGCGAGGAATCCCTCGAGCGTGGGGTCGCCGGTTTCCTCCATCGAGTGCGCGGCAGCGGCCACCAGTTCCTCGACGTTCTCCAGACGGGTCAGCGCCTCCTCGCCCTCGGCGGCCAGCGCGGTCAGGTACCCCGAGCGGTCGAGTACGAAGCGCACCAGGTCCGGCACCGCCATGTGCAGCGCGTTCTGCATCGACGCGATCATCTGACCGAACTTCACCAGCTTCACGCCGCTGGGTCCCACCACCGCCGGCATGCCGGGATCGCGCAGTGCGTCGAGCAGCGAGACGCCATGGCGCGCGGCAAAGGCGCGCAGCTTCTCGATCGAGGTGTCGCCGATGCCGCGCTTGGGGCTGTTGACGATGCGCACGAAGGCGACGTCGTCGCGCACGTTCACCAGCAGGCGCAGGTAGGCCAGGATGTCCTTGACCTCGCGGCGCTCGTAGAACGCGACCCCGCCCACGAGCTGGTATGGGATCGCGGCGCGACGCAGGCCGTCTTCCAGCGCGCGGCTCTGCGCGTGCGTCCGATAGAGCACCAGCACCTGGGCGCGACGCAACTCGTGCCGTTCACGGATCTCCTCGACGAGGTCGGCGACCAGGTGGCCCTCGGTCTCCTCGTCGGTGGTGAGCAACAGGTGCACCGCCTCGCCGCCGGCGTTGGTGGTCCACAGCTTCTTGTCGCGGCGTGATGTGTTGCGGCTCACCACCGCGTGCGCGACATCGAGGATGCGCTGGGTCGAGCGATAGTTCTGCTCGAGGCGCAGGACCGCGGCGTCGGGATAGGTCTCCTCGAAGGAGAGGATGTTGGTGATGTCGGCGCCGCGCCACGAGTAGATGGCCTGGTCGTCGTCCCCCACCACGGCGAGGTTGCGATGGGCCGAGGCAAGCGCGGTGATCAGCTGGTACTGCGCGCGATTGGTGTCCTGGTATTCATCCACCAGCACGTGGAGGAACCGCTGCGCATAGCGCTCGCGCACTGCCGGATGCTCGCGGAACAGGGTGAGCGTCTCGAGGATGATGTCATCGAAATCCAGCGCGCCGGCGCGGCGCAGCCGGGCGCGATATTCGTGGAATACCTTGGCGACGCCCTGTGCGAAGGGCGTGTACGCGGTCTCACTGTACCCTGCGGCGTCGATCATCCGGTTCTTCGCATCGGAAATCGCGCGGCCCACCGCGGTCGGACGGAACTGCGCCTCTGGCAACCCGAGGTCAGCGATCGCCCGCTTGAGCACGCTGTGCTGGTCGTCGGTGTCGTAGATCACGAAGCCGCGCGGCACGCCGGCCACCTCGCCGTCGCGGCGCAGGATGCGCGTGCAGATGCGATGGAATGTGCCGATCCAGAGATCCGCGCCCGCCGGGCCGAGGCGCCGCTCGACGCGGGCCTTCATCTCGTTGGCGGCCTTGTTGGTGAAGGTGAACGCGCAGATCTCCCAGGGCCGCACGCCGCGCTCGTCGATCAGCCAGGCGATGCGCTCGGTCAGCACGCGCGTCTTGCCGCTGCCGGCGCCGGCGAGGATCAACAGCGGGCCGCCGGGATGCGTGACCGCCTGTTCCTGGACGTCGTTGAGGCGCACGCGCGGTTCGTGCACGTGCGGCGGCGGCTCGGGCGACGCGTCGGGACCGGGCGGCGGGGGGAACACCGGCGCGCCTTCGCGTCGCGGAGTCTCCGGCACGCCATCGCCGGGACGCGCGCGCGGTCCCTCGTCCCCCGCGGCGTGCGCGGCGGGACCGTCGAGACCGGCGAACAGGGGAAGGAACGATGAGCCGTCGGGCGCCATGGGCGACAGTGTAGCCGACCGGCGCCGGGACTGTCAGGACCGATGGTTCGGACGGGGCGCCGGGCTCAGAACTCCTTGCGCGCCTTGAGCCCCACCCGGATCGTCTGCCCGGACTGCGTCGTGGTGGTGGTGCTGTTGGTCGCGTCCGGCAGGGCCCGGGCGTAGCTGCCGGTCAGGCGGATGGTCTTGGTCAGCCAGTACTCGACCGAGAAGTTCGAGGTGGGCGTGGTCAATCCCTGCTGGTAGTCGACGAACAGTTCGTTGAGCAGGTACTTGCCCACCGAGATACGCTCCGCGCCACTGGTGTTGTCGACATCGAACACGTCGAGCAGGCCGGTCTCGCGCAGCACCGAGCGCTCGAATTGCCGCAGCAACAGGTTCTCGCCGAAGGTGCCGGCCGAGGAGGTCAGCGTGCCCGAGGACACCTTGCCGAGCGTCATCGCGCGGACGATCTCCTCCTCCGACACACCCACCGGGTTGTTGGAGGTGAGCGTCACCTGGCTTTCGCTCTGGCGCCCGCCGAGGTGCAGGGTGATGTCCATCGGCGTCGTGCGGTCGCGGATTCGCGCGTGCGCGGTGACATCGAGCGTCGGGTCGATGGGGCCGGCGGTGAAGGCCACGCTGCCGGTGACGCCGGTGAAGCGGGTGTCGAGGAAGGTGTAGTAGCCGCGATTGAGCGTGATGATGCCGAGGATTTCCGGGATGCCATCGTAGTTGAGCGACACCTGCAGGTCCGGCGACAGGTCGATGCTGGCATCGCGGTTGGCGAGCAGGATGTTGCGGTCGCCGCGCAGTCGCAGGTCGAAGGTCATCGCCGGTGTCGGCACCTGGTACACGCCGGTCAGCGGCAGGTCGCCGCCGCTGCTCTGCCCGAATTCCCACGTGATGCGCGCATCGTCGATGTGCCCGTTGCCACTGAGGTGCGGGGTGAGCGGGGTCGGCGCGTCGACATCGCGGGTGAGATGGAAGATCCCCGTGATGTGCCCGTTGAACATGCCCGGCTGGCTCACCCACAGCTGGCGGGCGTCGACCGTGAAGTCATACTCGGTGCGCTCCCCGTGTCCCCAGTGCATGGCGCCGGCCATGCTGACGCGCCCCTCGCCTTCCTGGCCGGTGAGCGAGGTCAGTTGCAGGCCCTGTCCGGAAATCGTCGCGTCGCCGGTGATGTGCGTGACGACCTCGTCACGGCCGAATCCGCGCAGCAAGCCCTCGCGGATGTGCACCTCGCCCGCGGCCTCGGGCGCGTGCGGGTCGCCGCGCAGCGTGAGGCGCGCCGAGAGCGTGCCCGCGGCGTCCCCGAGCACGGGCAACAGCGCGGGGAGCAGCGCCATGTCGAGGGAATCGGCGGTGACGGCCAGGTCGAGTCCACTGGTGCCGAGGGTCGGCGCTGCGGGAAAATGCAGGGACGCCGGGATGGTGCCCGTGAGCAGCGTCCGCTGGCCGCTGGTGAACACGACGACGGAGTCGAGCGCGATGCCACGGTCAGGCGTGCCGCGTACGCCGTTGGTGTTCCAATGGCCCACCGCCACCAGGCTGTCGCTGACGAAGTCGCGGGCGCTGAACCCGCGGATGGTGGTGCGCAACGCGAGGCCGGGCGTCGCCAATGAGCCCACGACGGTCAGTCCCCCCGTCATGATGCCGCCCAGCGGCACCGTCAACTGCGGCAACGGCGCGGTCCACACGGCAAGGTCGAGGCTGTCCGCCCACATCCGGGCATCGGCCCGGACCTTGTCGAGCGCGCCCCAGCGGCGCGCGAGAAGCGACTCGGGCACACCCGGCGCGTAGGTGAACCGCCCGGCGCCGTGCAGCGCCCCCGCAGCGCCGGCGCGCACGACCAGCGAATCGACGACCGCGGTCCCCCGGGCCACGCGGCCCCACAGTCCCATGTCGGTGATCGCCAGGCCCTCGGAGGAGGAGTCGGTGGTGGCGGCGAGGTGGACCACGAGGTCCGGATCCGACAGAGCGCCGGCAATCTCCAGTTCGCCGGCCAGCCGTCCGCGCCAGGCGACCCCCTCGGCGGTGGCCGGCGGCGGGGTGGCGACGCGCAAGTTCTCGAGCACGAATGCGCCGGCGATCGCGTTGCCGGGGCCGGTGGTCAGGCGACGCGCGAACACGCGCCCACCCTCCGTGTCGATCACCTGGAACGGCTGGAACCTCGTCCGGCCATTCTCCGCGGTGAAGATCAGGCCCGGCGCGGCGAGATGCCAATACTCCCCGGCCAGCCGCACGCGCGCCGTGTCGATCTGCACCGTGGTCACCGGTCCGACGGTACGCGAGTGCCCGACGATCAAGGTGTCGGCGGTGTAGCCGCGCACGCGGAACGCCGCGCTCGAGATCCCGTCGATCACGTCGACCGAGGCCGTCGCGTGCGGCGCCGTGTTGCCGGCAAAGCTCGCGCCCGCAACCTCGAGGCTGACGTGCACGCGCGGCGAGCGGCCCGAGAGGTCGCTGACGAACTCCGTGATGTGGGCGGTCCGGCCACGCAGCTCGAGGAAGCGCCCGTCGCGCAGCTCGCCGGTGGCCGTCACCACGGGATGGTGGACGGTGCCGCCTACCCGTCCCTGCGCCACGCCGGAACCGCCCAGGGGCCCCGGCACCGCGAACACGTCGGCAAAGGCGCCGAGGTCGGTGATCGTCGCGGTGTAGGGCAGCGACAGCGCCAGGGTCTTCTGGTTGATGGTGCCGGTGGCGTGGACGAGCGCGCCGGGGAACTGGACGTCGCCGTGCGTGAGGTGCACCACGCCGTTCGCATAGCGCGCCGTGCCGTGCAGGCCCAGCAGGTGATACGTCTGGATCTCGGTGGCGCCGCTGCGCAGCTCGATCGCCAGCGGGCCGGTCCAGGTACCGCTCAGGGTGGCGGCGAGTCCCCGCGTGTGGCCCGACGGCAACGCGATGCGGCGCGTGATGGCGGAAGGCAAGTGACGCGTGTCGATGTCGGCCAGCAGGCGGACCGCGAGGCGATGGCGCGCCGGGTCGATGTCTCCGGTGAGCGCGCGCAGCGCGGTGCCGCCCGCCAGCCGCGCCGAGGCGCTCGCGATCCGCCAGGCGCCGCCGCGCAGTTGCGTCACATCCAGCGTCAGCGAATCAACCCGCGCGGCGGCGCCTGGCGGATCGCGAGCGCCTCGGCGCGGCTGGCGGGCGGCACCGCGCTGCGCGCGCTCACCGGAG
>JBKJUD010000233.1:0-4154 GCA_046590735.1 Candidatus Eiseniibacteriota bacterium
CGCGCGAGGCCGGCCATGCTGCCGGCGTAATCGAGCAGCGTGATCTCGTTGTTGTCGTCGTCCGCCTGCAGGGCCTGGGCGGCCTGACGGTGGCGGCGGACGACGACAACAACGAGATCACGCTGCTCGATTACGCCGGCAGCATGGCCGGCCTCGCGCGCGATCGTTCCAAGAGCGAGATCGAGATGTGGTCGCAGTTCTCGCCCTCCAACACGATCGCGCCGCGCTCGGTGAAACTCGGCGAGTTCCAGACCCGCGTGGTCAGCCGCCGCACCGGAAAGGAAGCGATCGGCGTGCGCCTGGGGCGCGACAACACCAGCTTCGAGGCCCCGAAGTGGCGTGCTGACGACATGCGGTGGTCCGTCCTCAGCGCCGCGGCGAGCATCGGGACCGCACGGCTGTGGGTGGTGTCACAACGCGATCTGTTCGACAGCCTCGGCTACTCGTTCCATCCGGTCACGCACCTGCCGCTCTCGCAGCAGGAGTACGACCGCAACTTCCGCCACGACTTCCGCGTGCCGCTCCCGCCGCGCACGCCGGGCGCCGCGCCGGAGACGCTCACCCTCACCATCCCGATCGTCTCGCTGGTGCCCAACCCCGACACCGTCTACCAGAAATATCTGGGCCCGATCGACTCGTCGCTGGCGATGAAGACCTCCGCGCCAGGCGGCGAATTCTTCTACAACCGCCTGCTCGGCTCGCGCGCCTCCTTCGGCTTCCGCACCGCGTACCGCCATGAGGCGGAGAAGGGCGCGCGGCACATCAACTACTTGACCGAATTCAGGTCGACTGCGTGGACGCCGGGCGTGTCGCTGGCGATCGAGCCGGTCCGCGGCCTGACCCTCGGTGGCTTGCTGGATTACGACACCGCGCAGTTCCGCGGGGTGGCGGACGGCCTGAACGTGCGCGCCAGTTCCGCACACTACGACACGTTTCGCGAGTTCTACTCGACCTGGCACCGGGGCGCGCACGCGTTCGTCGATCTCGGCCGCATGGGCCGGGTGGCGTATGTGTGGGACCGCGCCACCGGCGACGGGAACCGGACCTACCACGTGAACTGGGGGGACCCGGCGGCGCTGCTGCGCTCGGGCGGCGCCCTGCAGCGCAAGGGCACGCTGTTCCTCAACCGCCACGCCACCACGCTCCAGAAGACGCGCGTCAGCCTGCATCCGCTCTCGCCCCACCTAACACTGGGCGGCAGCTACGAGCACCTCACCGGGATGAAGGCGAGTCACATCGGCGACGGGCACTATGAGTTCGTGAACGAGCGGCGCTGGGTAAACGTCGACAGCATCATTGGCGAATACATGTTCGGTTCGACCGCCTCGAGCAACAAGCGGGACTCCTACGCGCTCGGCGCCAGCTGGAACATCCAGCAGCGCGTGACCGTGGCCGGCGAGTATTCGCACGATGCCCAGGATCTCGTCTCCACGCTGCGCGGTGTGGACACGCCGACCACGCGCACCGGTTCGGGCCTGACCGGCGGGATCGAGATGCATGTCGCGCCCAGCGTGACGATGCGCACTGGCTACCAGCGCCGGAAGATCGACGAAACCGGCGATCGGTACCGGCAACTCTCCGCCGGCGGGTCGGTGATGATCTCGCCGACGTGGTCCTTCGACGGCATCCTCGGCCTCGCGAACTTTGCGCGGCCGTCGACCAGCCAGCAGCACGCGATCCCGTCGACCTGGACGCGCACGCTCGTCCTCGCCAGCCGCCTCTCACTGTAACGATCGGACGCGCCGTGGTCCTCGTGATCGACAACTATGATTCGTTCACGTGGAATCTCGTGCAGTATCTCGGCGAGCTCGGCGCCGATCCTCGCGTGTTCCGCAACGACGCGATCACGCTCGAGGAGGCGATCACGCTGCAGCCCGAGGGCGTGGTCATCTCGCCCGGCCCCGGCCGGCCCGAGGCGGCAGGCGTCTCGCTCGATATCATCGCGGCGGCGCCGGGCCGCTGGCCGCTGCTCGGCGTCTGCCTGGGCCACCAGGCCATCGCGCACGTCTTCGGCGGTACAGTGGTGTCCGCCGCGCGGCTGATGCACGGCAAGACCTCGGCGATCATCCACTCCGGCCGCAAGCTGTTCGAGGGCCTCGACAATCCTTTTCAAGCCACCCGCTATCACTCGTTGATCGTCGAGCGCGCCACCTTGCCGCGCTGCCTCCGGGTCACCGCCTGGACGCCCGAGGACGAAGTCATGGGACTTGAGCACATCGAGCATCCCATCTGGGGCGTGCAATTCCATCCGGAGTCGATCCTCACGCAGGAAGGCAAGGCGCTCCTCGGGAATTTCCTGCGCGCCACGCACGCGTCGCCCGCCGCGCTGGCGTAGGACGATCCCCGGTGACCGCGCCTGACGCGCTGCGCCGCCTCGTCGACGGGCATGCACTGTCCGCGGACGAGGCCCGCACCGTGATCTCCGCCATCATGGCGGGCGAGGCGACCCCCGCGCAGATCGGCGCCCTGCTGACCGCGTGGCGGATGAAGGGGGAGACTGCCGCCGAGCTCACCGGCGCCGCGCAGGCGCTGCGCGACCACGCGCTCACCCTCCCCGCGGTGCCGCCCGGCGCCGTCGACACCTGCGGCACCGGCGGCGACGGCCTGCACACGCTGAACGTGTCCACCTGCGCGGCGTTGATCGTCGCGGCGTGCGGCGTGCCGGTTGCGAAGCATGGCAACCGCTCAGTGTCCAGCCGCGCCGGGTCCGCTGACCTGCTTGAGGCGTTCGGCATGCCGCTGGAAGCAACGCCGGCGCAACTCGCCGACTGCCTCACCCTCGAACGTTTCGCGTTCCTCTTCGCGCCGATGTTCCATGCCGCGATGCGCCACGCCGCCGCGCCGCGCCGCGAGATCGGCATCCGCACGCTGTTCAACCTGGTGGGCCCGCTGTCGAACCCGGCACGCGCCCCGTTCCAGCTCGTCGGCGTGTTTCACGCGGCGTGGACTCGTCCGCTCGCGGAGGCGCTGGGCGAACTCGGCGCCGAGCGCGCATGGGTCGTGCACGGCAGCGGCGGCCTCGATGAAATCGCCACCGACGGCCCGACCCACATTGCCGAGTGGCACCGCGGCGCGGTGCGCGAATTCACGGTGTCGCCCGAAGACGCGGGCGTGGAGCCGGTGCCGCTGGCCGCGCTGCGCGGCGGGGACGTGGCGGAGAACGCGGCGCGAGCGCGGGCGATCCTGCACGGCGCGGACGATCCGGCGTCGCCGGTGATGGTACTGAACGCGGGGGCGGCCCTGGTGATCGCGGGTCATTCCGCCACCTTGCGCGAGGGGGTGGCCGATGCCCGGCGCGTCCTCGCCAGCGGTGCGCCATGGGGCGTGGTCGAGGCGGTGTGTGCGCGGCTCGGCACGACGGCACGCGCGTGAGCGATATCCTCGCCACGCTGGTGGCGCACAAGCAGCGTGAGGTGACGGAGCGGCGCGCACGGACCGTGGCGCCGCGCACGCGCGTGACGCGTGCCGGCTGGTTTCGCGAGACGCTCGCCACGCCGCGCGCCGACGGCACGGTCCGCGTGATCGCCGAGGTCAAGCAGCGCTCACCGACCAAGGGCGTCCTGCGCGAGGGACTCGACCACGCGACGCTCGCCCGCCACTACCGCACGGCCGGCGCCGATGCGCTCTCGGTGCTCGCCGACGCCACCTACTTCGGGGGCAGCGCCGCAATCGTCCGCGCGCTCGCCGCCGAGAGCGAGGTGCCGGTGCTCTACAAGGATGTCGTGGTCGACGCGTGGCAGATACAGGACGCGCAGGCATGCGGCGCCGATGCGGTCCTGCTGATGGTCAGCGTGCTCGGCGCGCAACTGGCCGGCATGCTCGCCGCCGCGCGCGACGCGGGTCTGGACGCGCTGGTCGAGACCCACACGCGCGCGGAGGTCGACGCGGCGCTGGCCGCCGGCGCCACGATCATCGGCGTGAATGCGCGCGACTTCGGGACGTTCGCCGAGGATGCGGCCGGCGCCGCGGCGCTGCTCGCCGCAATCCCGGCGTCGGTCGTGCGAATCGCGGAGAGTGCGCTGCGCACCCCGGCGGATGTCGCGCGGGCCCGCGCGGCGGGGGCACACGCGGTGCTCATCGGCGAGGCGCTGGTGCGCGCCGACGATCCTGCGCGCACCCTGCGCGAACTGGCGGGCCGCGCAGGAGGGAAGGAG
>JBKJUD010000032.1:0-2790 GCA_046590735.1 Candidatus Eiseniibacteriota bacterium
GCGGTCGAACGCCGCACGGGCCTCCTCGCGGGTGAGGCGCGTGTGCGTGGCGAGCGGTTCGACATAGCCGTCGCGCCACGCCTCGAGGATGGTGGCGAAGATCTCGCGGGGCACGCGCAGCGTGTCCACGACGACGTAGTCCACCGTGATCTCGATGAGACCGAGCGCGGCGAAGTGCGCGAAGGCGTGACGTCCCACGAACATGTCGGTGCCGGTCTTCGCGCCGAATTCCGGCGGGCCGTCGTGCCAGAACCGGCGCAGGCCGGCCTCGTCCTCGGGGAAGTGCAGCATCCCGTAGTCCTCGGCGATGACATGCAGCCAGCCGCCGGGCCGCGTCACCCGCTTCAATTCCGCCAGCACGCGCCCGGCGTGCGGCACCGATTGCAAAACGTGGCGGCACACGGTGAGGTCGTAGGTGGCGTCGGCGGCGGGCAGTTCGAAGATGCTCTGCAGCGCGAAGGACAGCCGCGGCGCCAGGGCGGCGTGCCGCTCGCGGGCCAGCGCCAGCGGCGGCTCGAGGATGTCGACGCCGAGCACTTCTGCCTCGGGGAACAGCGCCGCCAGCCGCGACGAGATCTCGCCGGTGCCGCATCCCGCGTCGAGAATGCGCCGGGCGCCGCTCATCCCATAGCGGACGAACAGCGGCATCTCCTGTGGCCAGATCGCCCGCGCCTGCGCTTCGAGCGTGCGCACCATCGACTCATCGGCCATCTGGTCGCGCTGGGGATTCAGGTTGGTCACGGGACGCTCCGAAGGGGTGGGGGAGCCGGCGGTCCGCCGATGCTCTCGCCCCTAGTGTAAGCGACGGGGGGCGGCGCACCACCCACCGAGCTCGGGACCAAACAGTTCAATTGTGTGCATGTCCCTGCCCACTGGGGTATGGCCCACGACGACGGAACCCGCAACTGGCCGTACTCCTCCCTGGATCACCGCGTACACTTCCGCGAGCACGTGGCGCGCGGCCCGCACGGGGAGACCCCCGCGGGACGAAACTGCGGGGTACGGGGGGGCGGAGGAAGGACAAAGGCGCCCGGGGGGGAAAGCCGAGCACGCTCGGCCGCGAGGAAGGCATAGGCCGCACCGCATGACGCGCCGTGATGATGCAAGCCCCGCCAACCGCGCCCTTCGAAGTGATCCAGGCCGAAGTCACTCTTGAGCTCCTCGCAGTCGCGCTATAGCGCGACCGGCGTGCCCAGCCGGGCACCTCGGCCGGAATCTGGTTGGGGGACTTCGCATGCTTCTGTAAGATTGTGTCCAACCGTCGGACACCCACCCCCCATGACAACGCGAGACGCAGTCTGCGTGATCGCGCGTCCGGGGTCCGGCGAGGGGAGAGTCCTGCCATGATGTTGAAGCCCGGCCCGCGAGGCCTGTTCGCGCTGTATTTCGCGATAGCGATGGTCACTTTCTGCAGCCTCGCAGCCTCGCGCCGTGCCGGCGCGGCAACGGCGGAACGCGCAATCGTCCCGGAAGCACACGCGGACGCGGATGCGGTCCAGATTTCGGACGAAGACCTGTTGGTGCGGGCGGCCGCCCAGCCCGAGCGAGCCCCGGTGGGCACCGTGTTCGCCCAGCGGGTCCGCGGGTCGATCGTCGGCCAGGGGTGGGAGTACCTGGGCCCGGAACCCGTCACCACCGCCAGCGTCGATGGCCCGATGGCCGGGAGGGTGTGCTCCATCGCGGTCTCCGGGGAGGAGGCCTACTGCGCCGGCTCGCAAGGCGGCGTCTGGAAGAGCACGAACAACGGCGTCACCTGGACTCCGCTCACCGAGGCCCTCTCCTCTCTCGCCTCCGGCGCGCTCTGGATCGACGAAACGCACACGAACTGGGTGTACTACGGCACCGGCGAACAAAACGGCAGTGCCAACAACGCGCCCGGTGACGGTCTTTTCAAGTCGGAGAACGGCGGCACGACATGGATCAAGCTCGCCGCGACCTCCGACGTCGGGAGCTTCATTTCCCGCGTGCGCAGCAGACGGACCGATCCCAACGTCATCCTCGTCGCCAGCGAGCTCGGCCTCGTGCGGAGCGCCGACGGCGGCGTCACCTGGACGACGACGCTCAGCGGCGGGTGGTGCACGGATCTCGACATCGACCCCACCCTCAGCTTTGCGGTGTACGCGGCGATCAAGGGCGTGGGCATCTTCAAGTCGATCGACGTCGGCGCCACGTGGACGCAGTTGGCCGGCGGGCTGCCGGTGACCGGGTTCTCACGCATCAATTTCGCGGTGGGGACGGCTATCCCGAGTCGCGTCTACGCGAGCTTCGTCAACGCGTCCACCAACGGACTCCTGGGCATGTACACCACGGGCGATGGCGGCACGACGTGGACGCAGTTGAACGCGACGCCTGACTACCTGGGAACCCAAGGGTTCTTCAACAACGTGCTCGCCGTCGATCCCACTGACAACGGTATCTGCTACGCCGGCGGGCAGGCGGGTGCAAACTCCCTGATCGTCACGACCAACTTTGGCGCGTCGTGGACCGATCTCCACATCGACAACAACGGGCTGACCGTCCACGCGGACCAGCACGCCATGTTCATGACCGGCGCCGGCGTGTTGTGGCTCGGGAACGATGGTGGAGTCTACCGGACCGACAACGGCGGGGCCGTCTGGCAGAACCTGAACGCTGACCTCGGACTCCTGCAGTTCTACTTCCTCGCCCAGCATCCAAGCGATCCCGACATCCTCGTCGGAGGACTCCAGGACAATGGGTCGGTCCGCTACACGGGTGACCTGGGATGGCGACGCGTCAGCACAGGCGACGGTGGACCCGCCGCCATCATGA
>JBKJUD010000411.1:0-2925 GCA_046590735.1 Candidatus Eiseniibacteriota bacterium
TCCTCGTCCCGCTGGTCGCCGGCGGTGCCGATCACGCCGATCTTGCGCGTGGCCTCCAGCCGCCGGACGTAGTCGCCGAGCGCCGTCATCGCCCCGGGGTTGTGGGCGTAGTCGATGAACACCGGCGCGCCCTTGACCGAGAGCTGCGTGAGGCGCCCCGGCGACTGCTCGACGCTGGGGAAGAACGTCAGCAGGCCGCTGCGGATGACCCCGATGTCCAGCCCCTGCGTGTAGCCGGCGAGCATCGCGGCCAGGCAGTTCTGGATGTTGAAGAAGGCCTTGCCGTCCATGCTCAGCGGCACGTCGTCGGCGCGGCAGAGTTCGAGGCGAGTGGGGCCGTCGAGGATCACCAGGCGCCCGGCCTCGTACACCGCGGCCAGCCCGCCGGCGGCGACGTGCGAGAGAATCCGCTCGTGCTCGTGGTGGAGCGAGAAGTACGCCACCTTGCAATCCACCACGTCGGCCATGGCGGCGGTGTGCTCGTCCTCCGCGTTGAGCACGGCGTAGCCGTCCTTCCGAACCTCGCGCACCACGGTCGACTTGGTGAACGCGAGGTCCTCGACGGTGTGGATGCCGCGCAGGCCGAGGTGGTCCGAGCTGACGTTGGTGACGATGCCGCACTCGATCTGCCGCCACGCCAGCCCTTCGCGCAGGATGCCGCCGCGCGCGGTCTCGAACACCCCGAAGTCCACCGAGGGATCACGCAGCACCAGCCGCGCGCTGCCCGGCCCGCTGCAGTCGCCGGCCTGGATCATCTGGTTCTGCACGTAGATGCCATCGGTGGTGGTGAGGCCCACGCGGTGCCCGCCGAGGCGGAACAAGTGCGCGACCAGCCGCGCCACCGTGGTCTTGCCGTTGGTGCCGGTGACCGCGACGATCGGCACGCGCGAGCGCGACCCCGGCGGGAACATCATGTCGACCACGGCGGCCCCCACCGGCCGCGGCGTCCCTTCGCTGGGCGCCACGTGCATGCGGAAGCCGGGCGCCGCGTTGACCTCGATGACCGCGCCGCCGTTCTCGGTGAGCGGGCTGGTGACATCCGGCGCGATGATGTCGATGCCGCAGACATCGAGGCCGACGACCCGCGCCACGCGCTCGGCGAGCAGCCGGTTGGCGGCGTGCACGCGGTCGGTGACATCGTGCGCCTCGCCGCCGGTGGACAGGTTGGCGGTGGTCTTGAGGTTGAACGCCTCGCCCGGCGGCAGCACGGTGTCGAGCGTTTTCTTGTAGTGATCGAGAATCCACTGCGTCATCGCGTCGACCTCGATGCGCGTGAGCACCTTCTCGTGGCCGATGCCGCGGCGCGGGTCGGAGTTGGCGGCGTCGATCAGCTCGCCGATGGTGTGCCGCCCGTCGCCCACCACGCGCGCGGGCAGGCGATGCGCGGCGGCCACCAGCTGGTAGTTCACGACGAGGAAGCGATAGTCGCTACCGGTGATGAACCGCTCGACGATGACGTCGCGCGAGTGCTCCTTGGCCAGCCCGAACGCCTTCTCGATGCCGCCGTCGCTCTGCACGTCGACGGTGACGCCGCGGCCGTGATTGCCGTCCTGCGGCTTGATCGCCACCGGGCGGCCGACGCGGTCGGCGGCGGCCAACGCGTCCTCGAGCCGGCGCACCAGCGCGCCGCGCGGCACCGGGATGCCGGCGCCGTCGAGCAGCTGCTTGCAGAGGTCCTTGTTGCCGGCGATCTCCACGCCGATGTGACTGCTCTGCGAAGTGATCGTCGCCTGGATGCGCTTCTGGTAGGCGCCGTAGCCCAGTTGCACGAGGTTGTAGCGATTGAGCCGCAGGAACGGGATGCCGCGGCGCGCCGCCTCCTCGACGATCGAGCGCGTCGAGGGGCCGAGCATGTTGTCCTCGCGCGTCTGGTGCAGGCGCCCGATGCGCTCGTCGAACGGGAACGGCTGCTGGTCCACCAGCGCCTGGCACAGCGCGACGGCGAAGCGGCCGGCCTCGAGGCCGACGTCCTCGTCGCGGTACGAGTAGACGACGTTATACACGCCGGGCGTCTCGGCCGAGCGGGTCTTGCCGAATCCGACCTCGGTGTGGACCAGGCACTGCAACTCGATCGCCACGTGCTCGGCGACGTGCCCCAGCCAGGTGCCGTCGCGCATCCGCGAGATGAAGCCGCCGGGCACGCCCTCGCTGCAGCGATGGGTCTCGAGGGAGGGGATGTAGCCGAGCAACCCGTCGACGAAGCCGGCAATCGTGGCGGTGTTCTGTTCCTCGAGTTCGTGGAGGTCGAGGCGCATCATGATCGCGGGGCGCGAGCTGTAGAAGTTGGGACCGCGCAGAGGGCGGAGGTTCAGGATCTCGAGCGGCACGTCGGACTCTCCTGGCGCGGGGCGCCGGCGGGGTCGGGAGACGTCGTCGCGCCGCGCCGGTTGCACTCGCTGCAACGCGGCCTCGCGGCACGACGGGGAACGCTAGGTGGCGTCGTCGCTGCTGTCCTCGGCGGCGCCTTCGGTATCCGTGCTGTTCTGTTCGCCCGCGGCGCCGAGTGTCGCCGGCCGCAGGAAGCGGCGCGCCACGAGGTCGAAGCCGCAGCCGGCGACGAGCACGTGCAGCATCATGTTCTCCACCGCCATCGCCTCGTCGCTCTCGATCTCGGTGACGTTGGTGTAGCCGACGTGGCGGCCGTCGACCACCACCACGTGCCCGGAGCCGAGGCAGTCGAGCACGCCACCGGACGCGTACACGACGGCAGTATCTTCTCCCAGACCCAGACCGATCAGCGCGGGATTCATCGTCACCGTCTGCAACAGCCGGCCGATGCGCCCGCGCTTGACGAAATGCGTGTCGACGATCAGCCCCTCGCACAGCCCGAGGCCTTGGGTGAGCTTGACCTTGCCCTTGTGCAGCGCGTCCTGCGCGGAGCCTTCGTAGATCATCGGGTTCGACAGCGCCGGCGCCTCGGCGCTG
>JBKJUD010000185.1:0-24691 GCA_046590735.1 Candidatus Eiseniibacteriota bacterium
CAATGGTGCCTGCCTCCAACGATTGGCCACTTCACGATTTCGCGATGCGCCTGGAGCTGCCAGAATCCGGTGAGGGTCACCGCGTTCTTCTTACGCTCGGTAGTGCACCAAACGAACGTGCCGACACAAGCAGCTTCATCCTCGACCTCTATCACCTGAACGACGCGGGCATCGACGCGCCCTTCTCTGGATTGTCGGAGGCGATTGCTGGTGGGCATGATTCGATCAATGCAGTCTTCGAGAGCAGCATCACTGATAGGACGCGGACGTTGTTTCAGTCGCAGAGGACATGATCGTGAACGGATACACTCACTTGCTCGGCAACGAGGGAATGGTGCATGGCAAAGGGACAATGTCCCGAATCATGAGGCTGTTCGACGCCACGATGCTGAGTCCGAGCTCGACTTCCGTCTACGTGCAGCGAAACTGCGTCGCCAGCGGTGCGATGACGATCGCAAGCCTTGGATGGTCGCGACAGAAGGCGGCTGCCGTGCGGAGGGGCCTCGCGTCCTTCGCCTCAGGATGGGACGACCCGTCCATGGACATCTATGACGAGCTATAAGCGTGGAGACGTCCTGCTTGTCATCTTCCCGTTTTCCGACTTGGTCCAGTACAAGAAGCGGCCGGCTGTCGTCGTCCAGGCCGATGGCATTGAGCAGGATGAACCGACACTCCTTGTCGCCCAAATCACCAGCCAACAGTGGCGGCAAGGCGCCTCCCGCGTGCCCGTTGCCTTGGACAGTCAGGCTGGTCGGGACATGGGGATCCTCCGCGACTCGGTTATCGTGGCAGACAAAATCAACACCGTCTCCCCAGAGGTCGTTTTGAAGCAGATTGGGGCGTGCCCCATCATGACCGCCGTGGACGAAGCCTTGCGGGTCGCGCTCCGCCTGTAGGCTCGATCTCCGGACGTTTTACCCCGCGACCGACCGCCGGGACCGTGAATGCCCTGCCCCCCCAGCGGTCCTTGACCCACGCCACCCCCCTCGCTACGCTCCTCAGTCCCTAGGTGGCCGCGCTGTGGAAGCGTGCGCCCCGCCTTGTGCTTGGAGCCCACGACCCATGTCGCTGACCCTCGACCAGCTATTCCACGATCCGGCCCTCGACGCCATCGCCGCAAAGATCGAACGCGGCGACCGCCTCGACCACGCCGACGGCCTTGCGCTGCTCGACTCGCCGGACCTGGTCGGCGTCGGCCGGCTCGCCGACGCGGCCGCGCAGGAGCGTCACGGCAAGCGCGTCCTGTTCGTGATCAATCGGCAAATCAACCCCACCAACATCTGCGTCTACGACTGCACGTTCTGCGACTACGCGACCTCGCTCGGCGAGGGCCGCGCCTACGAGATGGACAAGGCGGAGATCCAGTCGAAGGTCACCGACGACCTGCGCGAAGTGCACATGGTGGGCGGCCTCCACAACAAGTGGCCCTTCGAGCGCTACGTCGACCAGATCCGCTGGGTCAAGGAGAAGAACCCGCGCGTGCAGGTCAAGGCGTACACCGCGGTGGAAGTGTGGTTCTTCGCGAAGATCGCCAAGATCACGGTGCGCGAGGTGCTCGAGCGGCTGCGCGAGGCCGGGCTCGACGCCATGCCCGGCGGCGGCGCGGAAGTGTTCAGCGCGCGGGTGAAGGCGGAACTGTTCCCGGGGAAAATCGGCGCCGACGAGTGGCTCGACGTGCACCGCACCGCGCACTCGATGGGCATACGCACCAACTCCACGCTGCTCTACGGCCACATCGAGACGCATGCCGAGCGTGTCGACCACATGCTGCGCCTGCGCGCGCTGCAGGATGAGACCGGCGGCTTCTTCTCGTTCATCCCGCTGGCGTTTCAGCCCGGGACGACGGGCTTGGTCAAGCGCGGCGCGTCGTCGCTCGAGGACCTCAAGACCATCGCCACCGCGCGACTGCTGCTCGACAACTTCGATCACATCAAGGCGTACTGGATCATGCTCGGCGAAGACACCGCATCGATCGCGCTGAACTGGGGCGCCACCGACATGGACGGCACTGTCGGCGAGGAGCGCATCGCGCATGCGGCGCTGGCCTCGTCGCCGCTGTCGCTGGCGCGCGACAAGATGATCTCGCTGATCCGCGAGGCCGGCCGGGTGCCGGCGGAACGCGACGCGCTGTACAACATCCTGCAGGTCTACGACGACGCCCCCGCGTCGGAGACCGCGGAGGTCGCATCATGATCGTCGGGCGGGTGCCGTACCTGAACTGCGAGCCGTTCCATCTGCATCTCGACGCGCTCGGCTTTCCGATGGTGGAAGCGCCGCCGCGCATGCTCGGCGAGATGGCCGCCGACGGCCGCGTGGACAGCGGGCTGATGGCCGCCGCGGACTTCCACCGCCTGAGCGACGACTTCGAGCTGGCCGGGCCGTTCTGCATCGCGGCGCGCCGCCAAGTGTGGAGCGTCCTGCTGCTCTCGCAGCGTCCGCCGCGCGCGTTGCACGGGTCGACGGTGGTGCTCACCGAGGAGTCGTCGACCTCCGCCGCGCTGCTGCGCTTGCTGCTCACGCAGGCGTTCGGCGTGCGCGCGCCGGAGTTCGTGCGCGCCTCCGCCGACAGCGACCTCGCGCGCAGCGCCGACGCGCGCCTGGTCATCGGCGACGAGGCGCTGCGCCTGCGCGCCGCCGGCTTCCCGGACTCGCCCTACATCACCGACCTCGCGCGCGAATGGTGGGAGTGGACCGGCACGCCGATGGTGTTCGCCGTGTGGGCGGTGCGCAAGAACGCGCCGGCGGCGGAGAAGGCGGCGCTGCGCGAGGCGCTCACCCGCTCGCTCGCCGAGTACCCGCAGCACGTCGAGGCGATCGCCGCGCGCCGCGCGCCCGGCCTCGGAATGACGCCGGAGGAGATCGCCGCCTACTTGAAGATCCTGACCTACCGCATGGGCCCGCTCGAAGAGCAGGGCCTCGCCACGTACCGCTCGCGCCTGGAGACCCTCGATGTCGCTGGTCACGCTCTCGCACTCGGTCGTTGACGGGCACCGCCTCACCCGCGACGAGGCATTGCGGCTGTACACCCAGGCCGACCTGATGGAACTCGCGCCCGCCGCCAACGCGGTGCGGCGCAAGTTCAACCCGCACCCGTGGGTGTCGTACGTCATCGACACCAACTGCAACTACACCAACATCTGCATCACGCGCTGCCACTTCTGCGCCTTCTACCGCGATCCCGGCGACACCGTCGAGGGCTACACGCAGACGCTCGACGAGCTGAAGGTGCGCATCCAGGAAGCCGTCGACAAGGGCGCCACAACGGTGCTCTGCCAGGGCGGCCACAATCCCGAGATCCCGTTCCAGTTCTATCTCGACTTCGTGAAGATGGTGCGCAACACATGGACCGGCGTGACGCCGCACTTCTACTCGCCCAGCGAGATCTGCCAGATGGTCGATGTCAGCGGCCTCCCGCTGCCCGAGGTGCTGCAGGCGCTGTGGGACGCCGGCCAGCGCACGATCCCCGGCGGCGGCGCCGAGATCCTCAGCGACCGCGTGAAGAAGAAGATCTCGTCGCTCAAGGTCAACAGCGCGGCGTGGCTCGAGGTGATGCGCCAGGCGCACAGGATCGGCTACAAGTCGACGGCGACCATGATGTACGGGCACGTCGAGACCGACGAGGAGATCGTCGACCACATGCTCGCCATCCGCGACCTGCAGGACGAGTACGGCGGCTTCACCGCGTTCGTGCCGTGGTCGTTCAAGCCCAATCACACCGTGCTCGGCCGCGCCATCAAGGTGACGGCGGGCGGGTCGAAGTACCTGCGCATCCTCGCGATGTCGCGTCTCGTTCTCGACAACGTCCCGCACATTCAGTCGTCGTGGTTCGGCGAGGGGCCGAAGGTGGGCCAGGCCGGGCTGCACTTCGGCGCCGACGACTTCGGCGGCACGCTGATCGAGGAGAACGTGCTGCACGCGGCGAACCACAACATCGAGACGACGACCGAGGAAGTGCATGCATTGATCCGCGAGGCGGGATTCGTCCCGGCGCAGCGGACGACCGAGTACGACATTCTGAACGTGTTCGAGACGGTGGAGGTCTAGCGCGAGGGAGAAGATCGCGCAGATCTTCGACAACCGCTCCGACGCCGAGCGTGCCGAGGCTGCATATTACGCCTCGCTGTCTCCCGGAGAGCGCATCGCCGCGCTCAACGCAACCCGCGGGCGGGCCTGAGCCTCTCGCCGTTCGGACCGCCGCTCATGCGACGTACGCCTACGGCGCCAGCGCCACCTTGATGCAGCCGTCTTCCTTGCGGTCGAAGATGTCGTAGGCACGCGGGCCATCCGCCAGCGGCAACGTGTGTGAGAACACCTCGCTCACCTCCGCCGGCAGCGTGTGGACGAGCGGCAGGATCTCGTCGATCCAGCGGCGCGCCGAGCAGCGGCCGGCGCGGTAGGTGAGGTTCTTGTCGTACGCCTGGCCCGGACTGAAGGCGAAGTGACTTTCGTGGTGCACGCCCACCGCGCCGATGGTGCCGCCCGGCCGCACCAGTTCGTAGGCGAACTGCCCGGCGGCGGCGCTGCCCACGCACTCGAGGACGCAGTCGGCGCCGCGGCCCTCGGTGGCCGCCATCACCGCAGACCGCGCTGTCCCGTCGTAGGCGTCCACGGCTTGCGCGCCGAGCCGCGCCGCCAGCGCCAAGCGCTCGGGCACTGCGTCGATCGCGATCACCGCACGGGCGCCGCGATGCCGCGCCGCCAGTACCGCCATCAACCCCACCGGCCCGGCGCCGACCACGACTGCCACCACGCCTTCGTGCACGCCGGCGAGATCCGCCGCGTGGAATCCGGTCGGCAGGACATCGCAACACAGGAGCGCGAGGCTGTCCGTGACGTCGTCCGGCACGAGCGCGAGCGAGGCATCGGCGAAGGGCACGCGGACATACGCCGCCTGCGCGCCCTGCAGGCCGTCGCCCTGCCGCACGTCGCCGAGCAGGTGGCCGTGGACGCAGCGCGCGGTGAGGCCCGACGCGCAGTAGAAGCAGGCGCCGCAGTTGGTGGTGAACGCGGCGATGACCCGGTCGCCGAGCGCGCGCAGGCGCACGCCGGCGCCGGCCTCCACGATGCGGCCGACGACCTCGTGGCCCATCACCGTGCCAGGGTCGAGCCGGCCCTCGCGGCCGTGATACTGGTGCAGGTCCGACCCGCACACGCCGGCCAGCGAGACCTCGACAATGACATCGCCGGCGTCGAGCAGCGTGGGGCGATCGACATTGCTGACGCGGAGATCGCGGACGTCGTGAAACGTGAGTGCCTGCACGGTGAAACTCCTCCTGAATGCGCGGACCGCGGCGCGCGGCCGGGCCGCGACGCCGAAGGGCGGGAGGCCGAAGCCCCCCGCCCTCCGACACTACCATGTCCCGGACGCCGCTACGGCAGCAGCAGCAGCTTCCGGGTGTCGCTGAACCCTGCCGTCTTCAGCCGGTAGAAGTACACGCCGCTCGGCGCGGCCACGCCGCGCGTGTCGCGGCCGTCCCACGACAGCTGGTGCATACCCACCGGGAAGGCGCGATGCGCCAGCGTGGTCACCGCGCGGCCGTTGGAGTCGAAGATCTCCAGCTCGACCTCGCCGGCCTGCGCCAGCGCGAAGCGGATGCCGGTGGTCGCCCGGAAGGGATTCGGCGAGTTCGGCAGCAAGGCGGTGACCGCCGGCGCGCCGAGGCCCGGGATCGCGCTGGGGTCGGTCTTCTGCGCGAAGACCGGGAAGTTGGCGAGCCCGCCCGTGACCGTCAGCGTGTACGAGCTGATCGCGCCACTGTACCCGTTGACCTTCAGGTAGTAGCGGCCCACCGGCGCGTTCGCGTAGCTGCCGGCTTCGGGGTTCGCCGTGGTGTAGCCGCGCGCCACCTCGACCAGCGACGCGTTGTAGAGGAACCAGTCGAGGTCGGCGCTCGTGCCGATCGCCAGCGAGATGTTCACGGTGCCCACCGTCGCCACGTCGAAGAAGAAGTAGTCGATGTCGGTGGTGGTGGAGACGCTGCCGGTGACCGGCGTGCCGGTGCCCACCGGCCCGTTTGCGGTCCCCGAGGTGTTGTTCGACTCTGTCTCGGTGGTGATGGCGCCGGAGGGCGCGGTGACGCTGATGTCGTCGAACGCGAACCCGTCGGTGCTGATCGGGTAGTCGTCGTATTGCTGGAACTTGATGACGAACGTCGAGGTCAGCGCCAGGGCGTAGGTCGCCGCCAGGGCGTCGACGTCCAGCGTGAAGCTGCGCCACGTGTTGTCGGAGTAGCTGCCGCCGTTGAGGCTGTAGACCTTGGTGTAGGTCGAGCCGCCGTTGCTGGAGAAGTAGATGCCGTCCTGGGTGTGGGTCTCGTCGCCGAAGTCTTTCCACCAGAACGTCATGTTGACCTGCGGCTTGCCGGCGAGGTTGACGCCCAGGCGGGCCTCGGTCTGGCTGTAGCCGCCGCTGGTCGCGTCGTCCATGACCATGTGGTAGGCGCCGCTGTGCGGGGTGTTGGTGGTGAGCAGCCGCACGCGGCCGTCCGCGGTGATCGCGGTCGTCCAGTAGCTGTCGAGGACGCCGCTGTCGAAGCTGGTGGAGTACGGCAGCGTGGCGTAGCTGCCGCCCGAGGGCACGCTGATGGTGAAGTTGGCGTTGCTCTGGTCGGTGGCGGTGCCGCCGCTCACGCGCACGCGGCCCTGCGTGGTGGCGGACGAGGGCACCGTCCACGACTGCGTGCCGTCGTTCGGCGTGCCGCTGACGATCGAGGTCCAGGTGCTGCCGCCGTTGGTCGAGTAATCGAGGTTCACGGTGGTGAACGTGCCCGTCCAGGTCCACGTGATGTTCACCGCGGTGCCGGCGGTCAGCGTCTCGCCGCCGTTGGGGTAGGTGACGGTGACTACGTCCGCGCCGCCGCCGGCGCCCACCGCCGCGGCCGCGTCGACCATGCCGTACCCGGAGTAGCGGTCCCAACCCGCGGCCGCCTCGACGTTGACGATGTCCTGCGCGGTGGTCTTCAGCCGGTCGGCCACCTGCGTGGCCGTCCAGGTCGGGTTCGCCGACTTGATCAGCGCGCACACCCCCGCCGCGTACGGCGTGGCGCAGGACGTGCCGTTGAACCACTTCGAGTAGTCGGACGGATCGTAGCCCAGCGAGCCGAGCCGGTCGGTCGTCGGCAGGATGGTGGGGGCGATCACGTCGACGGCGCCGGCACCGTTCGCCGTGGTGGTGCCGTAGTTGGAGCCCCACCACCGCTCGCCGTCGCAGGTGTAGCCGTTGGGGTCGGTGGAGACGCCCGGGTTCACCTCGCCGGCGTTGCTGCTGGAGCGCTTGCGGTCGCCGCACGGCGACGCCGCGCCGACGCCGATCACCGTCGCGTTGATGGCCGGGTAGCTGATCGTGCTCTTGTTCTCGTTGCCGGTGGCGGCGAGGATCACGCAGCCCTTGCCGGCGGCGTAACTGATCGCGGCGTCGGTCGCCGACTCGCTGCTGATCGCGGCGCCGAGGCTCATGCTGATGATGTTGGCGGCGTTGTCGGCCGCGTAGTAGATCGCGTTGACGATCGACGAGAACGCCATCGAGCCGGCACTGTCGGCCACCTTCAACGGCATGATGTTGCAGCCTGGAGCGGCGCCGCAGGCACCCAGGGAATTGGCGCGGCTCGCGGCGACGCCGGCGCACGCGGTGCCGTGCCCGGCCTGGGCCGAGTTGTCATCGGGGTTGGAGTCGTTGTCGCCGTAGTCCCACCCGGTCACCTGCACCAGGTCCGGGTGCGCGGTCTGCACGCCGCTATCGATGATCGCCAGGATGACCGAGCTGGAGCCGTAGCCCTGCGCGCCGCCCCACGCCACCTGCGCGTTGGTATCGAATCCGACGGTGCCCACCGGCGAGCCGGTCTCGTGGTTGTTGTTCGTCCAGTTGTAGCTCAACATCTGGGCAGTGTTGTTGTGGCCCCAGTGCATCGAGTAGAGCGGGTCGGCAGGGACGACCGCGGGGAATGCCACGTAGTCCAGCGACGCCGCCTCGACCTCGCGCAGTCCGGAGAGTTGCGCCACCAGCGCGGCCTCGGAGCGGCCTTCGCGCAGGTGCACCATGATCCAGCGGTCGACGCCGAGATGCCCGGCGGCCTCGACATCGGCGGGCTCGACGAAGGCGCGGCGCAGTTCGTGCGCGCCGCCGGCCGCCAGCACGCGGTCGACGGCAGGGATGCCGGTGCGCGCGCCCGGCAGCAGGTCGCCGAAACGCCATCGCGCGGGAACCTGCGACGTCTCGCGCGCGTCGCGCGTGAGCTGCACGAGGACGCGACCCGGCATGTGCTCCGCAACGATCGGCGCCTCGCGCTGGAAGCCGGCTTGCACGGGAACGAAGGGACGTCCCGCCGCGTGGGCGGCGACGGCCGCCACGGCGGATACGAGACAACCGGCAAGGAAAGTGCTCAACGCTCTGTGCGACTGCGTGAACCGGATCATTGCATGCCTCCACGTGGCACAAGGGGGATGGAGCAGCGCGAGCGAACCTGAGAACTTGCGAATCGGTGCACCACGCGCGTCACGCGCGGACGGAGCCGGGGAAAGGGGCCCAGCCTGAGCGCGCAAATACTAGATAGCACCACCCGGCGGACCTGTCACCCGGAATTGCGGGCGTTCGCCCTGGCGACCGCGGCCCGCGCCCGGTGGCAGCCGGCCGCTGGCCGGCGTCACGTAGGTCCTGCGTGCGGCGCGCCCAGCAGGTAGGATCGCCGGATGCCCGACACCGCCCGCCCCGCCGGCCCGCCCCCGGCCCTGTCCCGGCCGCAGCTCGCCACGCTCGCCCTGTTCGCGATCGCGCTGCGCGTGCTGGCGGTGACCGTCCCGCGCGGGGTGGTGCCCGGCGGCGTGCCGTTCAACCCCGACGAACGCTGGTATCAGCACCTGGCCGCGGAGTGGGCGGCGGGGCACGGCTTCGACCCGGGCGCCACCGGCATGACCATCAGCCTCGCCCGCTGGCCGGGCTATCCCGCGGCGCTCGGCACGTTGTACCGGATCGCGGGCGACTCGCCGTGGGTGGTGTGGACCTATCACATCGCGCTGGGCGCCGGGGCGTGCGTGGTGCTGGCGTGGATCGCCGCGCGGCTGACCGCGGCGTCATGGGGCCCGCGGGCCGGGCGCCTCGCCGGCTGGTGCACCGGGGCGCTCGCCGCGGGGCATCCGTTCCTGCTGGCGCAGATGCGCCCGGCGATGACCGAGGCGCAGTACACGTTTCTCGCCGTCGCCGCGCTGGCACTCCTGCTGCGCTGTCTCGAATCGCCCAGCCGCGGGCGCGCGATCGCGCTGGGCGTGGTCACCGGGCTGGCGTGCCTGACACGCGCGTCGGGCGTGGTCATGGTTCCCGCGCTCGCCGCCGGCCTGCTGCTGACCGGCGGCACACCGCGGCATCGCGCGGCCGTCCTCGCGGGGATGCTCGCCGCGCTCGCGCTCACCGTGAGTCCGTGGGCCGTGCGCAACGCGCTCGTCTGGCACCAGTTCGTACCGCTGGGCACCGGGGGCGGCTACCTGTTCTTCAGCGGCAATTCCCCGTACGGCGCGGCACGCTTTCTCGCGCGGCATCCCGTGCCGGAGCTGCCGTACTTCAACCTGATGCGCGTGCACGACGACGGTTGGTTCGTGGGCCAGGCGCTCGCGTGGATCGCCGCCGATCCCGGCCGCTTCGTGCAGATCACGCTGGCCAAGCTGGCGGTGCTGTGGAAGGTGTGGCCGGCCTGGCGTTCGTGGGCCTGGACGCTGCCGGCGATCGCGCTGTATGCCGTGCCCCCGGCGCTGGCCGCGCTGGGGTTGGCGCGCGGCTGGCGCTGCGGGGGCGTGTCGCGCGCCGTCGCCGCGGCCTCCCTCACGATCCTGCTGGTGGCCTCGGCGCTGTTCGCACTGACCATTCCGGAGCTGCGCTACCGCGTCCCGACCATCGATGTCCTGCTGTGGGTGTGGACCGGGGTTGCGCTGGGCGGCGCCCGACAGCGGCTCCGTCCGAAGGGGACCGCCTGACGCCTTTGGCGGGCAACCCGTGCGGCGCACGCGGGCATCCCACAGATGACTTGTCCGACTTGTGCGCTGTGGTATCGTAGCGCGCCCGCAGGCTCCGCATCGGTGGTTCCCCGCTCGGCAAATTCACACCCGACCTGCCCTGGAGGTAAATCCGTGACGTTTCAACCTGCCCGCATCCTGGCGGCCCTGATCGCCGCCGGCATCCTGACGACGGGCGCTGCGGCCCCGGCCGCGACCCCGGCCGCCGCCAAGGCGACTTCCACCCACGCCGCCGGCCTGCCGGCCGGCGTGACGAAGGCCACCACCGTCGAAGGCATCACCGAATACCGGCTGACCAGCAACGGCCTGCGCATCCTGCTGTTCCCCGACCCCTCGAAGCAGACGGTGACGGTGAACATCACCTACCTGGTGGGCTCGCGGCACGAGAATTACGGCGAGACCGGCATGGCCCACTTGCTCGAGCACCTGATGTTCAAGGGCTCGACGAACCATCCCCACGTGCCCGACGAACTCACTGCGCACGGCTGCCGCCCCAACGGCACCACCTGGAACGACCGCACCAATTACTTCGAGACCTTCAACGCCAGCGACGAGAACATCGCCTGGGCGCTCGACCTCGAAGCGGACCGCATGGTCAACAGCTTCATCGCCAAGAAGGACCTCCAGTCCGAGATGACGGTCGTGCGCAACGAGTTCGAGATGGGCGAGAACCAGCCGGCAAACGTCCTGTTCGAGCGCGTGTGGTCGACGGCGTACCTGTGGCACAACTACGGGAAGTCGACGATCGGCGCGCGGAGCGACATCGAGCAGGTGCCCATCGAGCGGCTGCAGGACTTCTATCGCCGCTGGTACCAGCCCGACAACGCCATCCTCGCGGTGGCCGGCAACTTCGACGAGGCCAAGGTGCTCCAGCAGATAGCGGTGCGCTACGCGAAGATTCCGCGGCCGGCGCGCGTCATGCAGACGCTGTACACCGAGGAGCCGGTGCAGGACGGTGAGCGGCAGGTCACGTTGCGCCGCACCGGCGACGTGCAGGTGGCGACCACCGCGTACCACGTCGCCGCTGGCTCGCACGCCGACTTCCCCGCCCTCGAGATCCTCGCGTACATCCTCGCCGACACGCCCTCGGGCCGTCTGCACAAGACCATCGTCGAGTCGAAGATGGCGACCTCGGTGGAAGGCATCGCCTGGCAGTTCCACGATCCCTCGCTGATCACCTTCACCGCGGAGGTCACCAAGGACAAGCCGCTGGCCCCGGTGCGCGACAGCCTGATCGCAGTGGTCGAGGGCATCGGCGCGCGCGGCGTGACCGCCGAGGAAGTCGAGCGCGCCCGCCAAGCGTATCTCAAGCAGTGGGAACTCACCATGCAGTCCAGCGAGCGGGCGTGCATCGGGCTCAGCGAGTGGTCGGGCATGGGCGACTGGCGGCTGATGTTTCTCGAACGCGACCGGCTCAAGGCGGTGACGCCCGAGGATGTCCAGCGCGTGGCGCAGACCTACCTGAAGCCCTCCAACCGCACGCTCGGCCTGTCGTATCCGACCGAGCAGCCCGACCGCGCGACGATTCCCCCGGCGCCGCTGGTGGCCGCGCTGGTGCGCGACTACAAGGGCGGCGCGGCGGTGTCGGCGGGCGAGGCGTTCGATCCGTCGCCGGCGAACATCGAGGCACGCACGGTGCGGGCGTCGCTGCCCAACGGCATGAAGCTGGTGATGGTGCCGAAGAAGACGCGCGGCGCCACCGTGCACGCGCAGCTGTCGCTGCGGCTGGGCAGCCTCGAGACGCTGCGCGGCAAGCGGATGGCCGGCGAACTGGCCAGCGACCTGCTGATGCGCGGCACCGCCACGCGCACCCGCCAGCAGATCCAGGACGAGATGGACCGGCTCAAGACACGCATTCGCTTCAGCGGCGACCCCACCGAGGCGCAGGTCGCCATCGAGACCACCCGCGAGAACTTCCCGGACGCGCTGAAGCTGATGACCGACATCCTGCGCCACCCGGCGTTCCCGGTGAGCGAACTCGACCTGGTGAAGCAGGAAGCGATCGCGCAGCGCGAGGAAGCCCGCAGCGACCCGATGGGCCGCGCCGCGGAAGCCTACCGCCGCCACATGTCGCCGTGGCCGTCTGATGACCCGCGCTACCAGGGCACGCCGGACGAGGACATCGTCGCGATCAAGGCGACGACGCTCGAGCAGGTGAAGGGCTTCCACCACGACTTCTACGGCGCGTCGGCGGGCACGATGGCGATCGCCGGTGACATCGACCCGGCGGAGACCCAGTCGCTGCTTGCCACGCTGCTGGGCGACTGGAGCGCGCCGACGCCGTTCGTGCGCATCCCGAACGTCTACACGGAGATCCCGGCGACCAACGAGTCGATCGAGACGCCGGACAAGGCGAACGCGATGTTCCTCGCCGGCCAGCGTCTGCCGCTGGGCGACGCGAATCCCGACTACCCGGCGGTGCTCATCGGCAACTTCATGACCGGCGGCGGCTTCCTCAACTCGCGCCTGGGCGTGCGGATCCGGCAGAAGGAAGGCATCTCCTACGGCGTCGGCTCGTTCCTGCAACTGAGTTCGTGGGAGCCCAACGGCATCTTCGGCGCCTACGCAATCTACGCGCCGCAGAACGCGGCGAAGCTCGAGGCCGCGTTCAAGGAGGAGATCCAGCGCGTGCTCAAGGACGGCTTCACCCCGGAGGAAATCGCGCAGGCGAAGTCCGGCTGGCTGCAGTCCAATACCGTCTCGCGCTCCAACGACGACGAACTGGCGCGCACGCTGGCGACGAACGAGTACGTCGGGCGCACCATGACCTATCAGGACGGGCTGGAGAAGAAGGTCGAGTCGCTGACCAACGCCGAGATCCTCGCGGCGATGCGCAAGTATCTCGATGTCGTGAAGATGTCGATCGTCAAGGCCGGCGACTTTGCCGGCGCGAGCAAGGGCGCCGCGGCGCCGAAGCAGTAGCCGCAGCGCCTCGCGCGAGCACCACGGCGGGCCGTGCCTCCACCCGGGGGCGCGGCCCGCTGGCATGGGTGCGTCCTTTCGCCGGCACGGCCGTCTGAAGGGGTGAACGACGCGCCGCCGCACGACGGCCGGACCGATGCCACCCTCAAACACGGAGAGACCGATGATCCCGATCACGCAGGACCTGCCCAGCGCCGTGCAGTTCGCGGGTGTCAGCCGCATGCATGTCGCCCTGTACGCCGCCGACATCCCGCGCGCGGTGGCGTTCTACCGCACCCTGTTCGGGGTGGAGCCGGTGAAGGTGCGCGCGGACTACGCGAAGTTCGAGGTCGCCGAGCCGTCGGTGAACCTGTCGCTCAACCTGGCGCCGGCCGATGCGGCGCGCGCCGATGGGGTGTCGCACTTCGGCATCCAGGTGCAGAGCAGCGGCGCGGTGGCGGCGGCGATCGAGCGGCTGGGCGCCGCGGGACTCGCGGTGGACATCGAGGACGGCACCACCTGCTGCTACGCGGTGCAGGACAAGGTGTGGGTGCAGGATCCCGACGGCCACCGCTGGGAAGTCTTCGTCGTGCTCGACGCGGACGCGCCGGGGCACTCCGACAACCGCGCCGCGACGACGGCGTGTTGCGTGCCGGACCCGGGCGCCGCGGCGGACGCCCTGGTGCAGGTGGCCCCCGCCGCCACGCCGAACGCGACCGAGGCCTGCTGCACGCCCGGGTGCTGCGAGACGCCGGCGTGACCGCGAGGCCCGCCGCCGCCGCCGACGCCGGCTCCACCGCGCGCGTCTGGGAGGCGTTCGCCGGCGACGTGCGGCGCTACTTCGCGCGACGCGTCGCGGACCCCCACGATGCCGACGACCTGGTGCAGGAGGTCTTCCTGCGCGTCCATCGCCACCTCCCCGACCTGCGGGCGGGCGAGCGCGTGGCGCCGTGGGTGTTCCGCATCGCGCGGCACGCGCTGATCGATTTCTACCGGCGGCGCGGCACGCGCGGCGCGTCCGAGCCGCTCGACAATGCGACGCCTGCCGCGGAGGAGGACGACGCCGAGATGACCGCGCTGGTCGCCTCGTGGCTCGAGGACTTCCTGCCGGCGCTGGAGCCCGCCGACCAGGAGGCTCTGCGGCTCGCCGACATCGAGGGCGTTGCGCAGACCGCGCTGGCCGCGCGCTGGGGGGTCAGCGTGTCCGGCGCCAAGTCGCGCGTGCAGCGCGCGCGCCGCCGCCTGCGCGACCTCGTGCTGGCGTGCTGTCATGTGGCATTCGACCGCCACGGCAACGTGCTGGGGTACGAGAAGCGGGCGCGGTGCTGCGAAGCGCATACCTGCGCGCTGGACTGCCGCACGCCGGCGTAACCGCGGGCCGCCCCGCGGCTCTACTGCGTCGGCGCTTCCGGCGTCTTGTACTTCACCCCGAGCTGGTCGAACAGGAAGCCGAAGGCGTCGGTGGTCTCGGCGACGCGCGTGGAGTACGGCGTGCCACCGCCGTGTCCGGTGCCCGAGGAGGTCCGCAGCATCACCGGGTACGTCGCCCCCGGCACCGCCTGCAGCCGCGCTGTCATCTTGCGCGAATTCGCGGGGTCGACCCGCGGGTCGTTCTGGCCCGTGGTGAACAGCGTGGCGGGATACTTCACGTTGTCGCGCACATGATGCAGCGGCGAGTACCCGAGCAGCGCCTTGAACTGCGCGCGGTCCTTCACCGTGCCGAACTCGGTGGTATTGAACTCGCCGTTGGGCGTGCGTTCGACGCGCAGCATGTCGTAGATGCCGACGTGCGCGAGCACCGCGCGGAAAAGATCGGGCCGCTGCACCATCACCGCGCCCATCAGCAGCCCGCCATTCGACCGGCCCTCGATCGCCAGGTGCGCGCTCGAGGTGAACTTCTCGGCGATCAGGTACTCGGCGCAGCCAATGAAGTCGTCGAAGACATTCTGCTTGTGCGTGAGATTGCCGGCGCGGTGCCAGTTCTCGCCGTATTCCCCGCCACCGCGCAGGTTGGCGATGGCGTAGATGCCGCCCTGCTCGATCCACGCCTGCAGCCGCGGCTGGAAGCGCGGGCGCTGCGACAGCCCGTAGCCGCCATAGCCGTAGAGCACGGTCGGGTTCTTGCCGTCCTGCGAGGTGCCGGACTTCATCAGGATGGTTAACGGCACGCGGGTGCCGTCCTTGGAGCGCGCGAAGGCGCGCAGCACCTCGACGCCCGCGAAGGTGGCCGGCGAGCGCTCCTCGAGCTGGGTGCGGGTGAACTTCCGCGTGCGCGGCGAGTAGCGCCACCACGCCGCGGGCCGGGTGAAGCTTTCGCGCTGCACCAGCACGGTGCCACGCTCCGCCCCGCTGATTTCGGTCACGGCTTCCACCGGTCCCAGCGGCAGGCTGCCGAGCAACCGGCCGCCGTGGCTGAAGACCCGCACCCGCGAGGGCCCGCCGATGATGTCGCGCGTGTAGATCGCCGTCGGCGTGACACGGAAGCCCTCGATTGCCGCCCGCGTCGACGGGCGCACGACCGTCGTCGCGTGCTTGAGCGTCGGGGTGGCGTACGGCATGCGCAGGATCGAGCGCATGCCCGACTGGCGCTGCGAGAGCAGATAGATGCCGTCGGCGGCGGCGTGCGCCTCGATGATGTTGTCCTGGAAGCCACTCAGGCGGGTGACACGGCCATTCTCGCGCAACAGGTAGAAGGCGTGTTCGCCGCCATCGCCGTTGCTGACATCGGCGAGCACGTGGGCGCCGTCGTCGGACGATGCCAGAGCGATCTCGGCGATCTTCGGCAACTCGCGCCCGAGGATGTAGGTGTCCTGCGACTCCGGCGTGCCGAGGCGGTGGAAGTAGACCTGCTGGTAGAAGTCGAGGTCGGTGTCGGGCCGTTCGCCGGGCGCCGGATAGCGGGTGCGGAAGAAGCCCGTGCCATCGGCGGTCCACGCGAGGCCGCCGCCGGCGGTGCCGCCGTTGACGCGGGGGATCTCCTCGCCGATCTGCTTTCCCGTGGCGCAATCGAACACGTGGATCGTGCCACTCTCGGTGCCGCCCGCGGAGATCGAGACCGCTACCTTCGAGCCATCGAGGCTGGGCACGAAGAAGTCCATCGAGTGATGGCCCGCGGGGTCGAAGATGTTCGGGTCGAAGACGACCTGTGTGGCGGTGGTGTCGTCGACCGACTTCATGCGCACCAGGAACGGCTGCTCGATCGGCGGCTGGTCCTTGATCGCGAAGAACCATCCGCCGCGATACACCAGGCCATCGTAGGAAGGCGCGATGGCACGCGTCAGTTCGGCAAGGCGCGCGTTGAGTGCAGGCGCGTCGGGCAGGGCATCGAGATACTCGCGCGTGCGGCCATTCTCCGCGGCGCTCCACGCGCGCACTGACGAATCGCTCCACGCCTCGAGCCAGCGGTAGTCCTCGTGCACCACCGTTCCCCACAGCGTGTCGGCGACGGGGCGCTTCTCGGTGGGCGGCGCATCGGGCACGGTGTGCGCCGCGCAGGCGGCCGCGGCAAGCGACACGGCGAGGCAGACGGCCACGAGGGGCGCGGTCGGGCGGCGGGTCAACATGGCGAATCTCCTGGCGAAGGGGAACGGCCGGTCACGGACGAGCGTGATCCTAGCGCCACCGCGTGCCGTTGAGTAGGGGCCTTGGACGGCGGGGACCCGCTAGCGGGCCGGGAATTCCAGCCGCAGCGGGGCGGGGCGGCCCGGGCGCGCCACGGTCAACTCGAGCACCACGTCGCGCGAGGCGGCCTGCAGGCGCTCGCGCAGTTGCGCCGCCGACAGCACGCAGATGGCGTCGCCCTCGATCTCGGCGACCACGTCGCCACGGCGCAACCCGTGGCCATCGCGATGCGGGTCCCCGATCACGCGCCAGCCGTCCGGTTGCGCCGCCAGCAGCAGCTGGCCCAGCCGGACCTCGTCGCGGAAGGCGGCGGAGGGCTCCAGATAGAGGACGCGCCGCGCGTAGTCGAACGTCGGCCGGAAGCGGCTCAGCACCTGCGTGCCGATGTTGCCCGCGTAATCCTCGCTGGTGAACGCGCCGGTCTCGGCCTGGCTCATCGACGCCACCGGCCACGGCAGCACCGCTGCGCCCAGGGCGAGCGAGCGGGCGCGGAAGTAGTGGAGCGTCACGGTGCCGCCCAGCCCGTCGGCGTCGGCGACCACCACGCGGCCGGCGCGCGCGGCGATCCCGCGCGCCTCGACGAACGCGCCATGCAGGTCGACGCCGTTGGCGCTGCCGGTGTCGAGGCGGAACAGGCCGGTATCGACGCTGTCGAGGGTGGCAGTGATGACCGGGACGCCGGAGCCCAGGGTGAAGGAGATCGCGTCGGCGCCGGGCGGCGGCATGAAGGTGGCGGGATCCTCGATGACCAGCCGCCCGAGGTCGAAGTCGAGCGTGAACACGGCGCGGCTCAGTACGTCGCCACCGAGGATGCCGACGAACGCGGTGCCGCCGGCGCCGCCGAAATCCCCCACCAGGTCGAGCATCGCCAAGTGGCTGTCGCGGACCGTGAAGGCGTGGCCCTCCGCGCCCGCCAGCGAGAGCGAGTCGATGGTGGTGAGGTGGACGGCGGCCTGCGCGCCCACCCCCTGCACCTGCACGGTGCCGTCGCCCCGCAACGCGAGCCCGGTGGCATAGGTCGAGTCGATGCACGAGAGCGTGCTGCCGGAATCCACCAGGAACCACGCCGGCTCGTGACCATCGACCGCCACCCGCACCCACGGCATCGAGCGGCGCAGCGTCATCGGCACGCGCACGGCGTGCACGCCGGGCGGGAACGCCGGCGAATGTTCCGCCTGGCCGACCCCGGGCAGGAAGAGCGTGTCGCTCATCGCCGTGTTGACCTCGCTGAAGGTGATCTCGACTGCGGTGTCGTTGGCCGGCGCTTGCACGACGTGCTGGCTCTCGCGGTGCGGGCGCAACCGGCCGGCGTCGAGCCGGTAGCCGTGGCTCTCGTAGACCAGGTCGAGTTGGTCGCGTCGCTCGCGGGCGATCTCGACGAGGCCCCGCGCGTTGAACTCCACCAGCCGCGGCGCGCCGCGCGGCGGGGTGATGCGCAACGTCTCGCCGCCGGGCAGCCGCGGCGCGCTCGCCGGCGCGAGTTCGGCGTGGCCGCCGCCCTGGTTCGCCTCGCACCAGCGCTCGCATTCGAACCACAGCTCGGCGAGGTCGGCATCGAGGTCCTTGCCGTCGGACCATTGCAGCGGGTTGCCCGAGATCTGCCGCCACGCGCGGTCGCCGTCGATGCCCTGCGTGATGGTGAGCGGGCCGAGCACGGCGACGTTGCGCACGCGGTCCGGGCGCACGCGCCACATCTCCGCGGTGCCGGTCAGGCCAAAGCCGGCGACGGTGCCGCGCTGGTAGAGAGTGCGTTCGGCATCGAAGGCGGCACGGCCGCCGGTGGCGGTGAGATAGCGGTCGATGACGCGTACGGCGCCGGGAGTGGCGGTGGCGTGGGCGGCGGGGGCCGACAGCAGCAGCCACGCGGCGCCGAGCGTCGCCGCGCCCGCCGCGCGCCTACGTGCCGCGGCGCTTGTCGCGCGGGTCGAGGGCATCGCGCAACCCATCCCCGAGAAAGTTGAAGCACAGGAGCGTCGCCGACAGCGCCACGCCCGGGAACACCGTCAGCCACGGGAAGAACGCGAGCAGCGTCGCCCCCTCGCTCACCAGCGAACCCCACGACGCCGATGGTGGCTGCACGCCGAGGCCGAGGAACGACAGGAACGCCTCCTGCAGCATCACCGACGGCACCGTCAGCGTCGCGTACACGATCACCGGGCCCAGCACGTTCGGCACCACGTGGCGGAAGATGATGCGTGGCGACGAGGCGCCGAGCGCCCGCGCGGCTTCGATGTATTGCTGTTGCTTCACTGCCAGCACCTGGCCGCGGACGATGCGCGCCATCGTCAGCCACTGCACCGCGCCCAGCGCGATGAACAGCATGATCAGCGAGTTCGAGAAGAACACCAGCAGCAGGATGACCAGGAAGATGTACGGGAGCGAGTAGAGCGTGTCGACGAAGCGCATCATCGCGTCGTCGAGCCGTCCGCCGAAGTAGCCGCTGATCGCGCCATATGTCACCCCGATGGTCAGCGACACGAAGGTGCCGACCAGGCCCACCAGCAGCGAGATGCGCCCGCCGTAGAGCACGCGGGCGAGCAGGTCGCGGCCAAGCAGGTCGGTGCCGAACCAGTGCGCCCACGCGGGGCCGGTGGGCCCGAGCGCGAGGTCCTGCGCGTTGGGATTGGGGAGGAACGGCAGGATCGGCGCGCCGAAGGAGACGAACGCGGTGCCCAGCAGCACGAATGCCGAGATCAGCGCCAGCCGATTGCGGCGCAGGCGTTTCCAGGCGTCGTTCCACAGGCTGGCGCCGGCGGCGGCGCGCTCCGCGGTGGTGGAGACGGCGGCGCTCATCGCAGCTCCACCCGTGGGTCGATCTGCGTATAGGCGATGTCGACGAGCAGGTTCAGCACCATCAGCAGCAGCGCGTAGAGCACCACGATGCCGAGCACCAGCGTGTAATCGCGATTGAACGCGGAGGTCTTGAGTAGGCTGCCGAGTCCGGGGATCGCGAAGATGCTTTCCACCGCGATGGCGCCGGTGACGATGTTCGCGGTCGCCGGCCCGAGGAACGACACCACTGGCAGCAGCCCCGGCTTGAGCGCGTGGCCCAGCACGACGCGCGTTTCGCTCAGCCCCTTGGCGCGCGCGGTGCGGATGTAGTCCTGCCCCAGCACCTCCAGCATGCCGCCGCGGGTGAGCCGCGCGATGTACGCGGTGTAGATCGCCGAAAGGGTCATCACCGGCAGCACTTGGAAGCTGGGCCCGTGCCACAGCGCCGGGGGAAACCAGAACCACGTCAGCGAGAACAGCAGCACCAGCAGCGGCCCCAGCACGAAATTCGGCACGCTCAGCCCGAACAGCGCCACCGACATCGCCGCGTAATCCGGCATCTGGTTCTGCCGCGCGGCGGCGATCACGCCCAGCGGGATGCCGAGCGCCAGCGCCAGCATCAGCGACAAGCCGCCCAGCGCCATCGAGGTGGGCAGCGCCTCGAAGATGATGTCGCGCACCTGCCGCGCGGGGCGCTTGTACGAGGGCCCGAAGTCCAGGCGCACGGCGTGCGAGAGGTAGGTGGTGTATTGAATCGCCAGCGGCTTGTCGAGGCCGAAGCGCGCATTGAGCGCCGCCTTGGCGGCCTCGGGGATGTCCTTCTCGCCGAGGAACGGTCCGCCGGGTGCGGCGTGCACCAGGAAGAACGTCAGCGTGAGCACGGCCCACAGGGTCGGCACCATCAGCGCAATGCGGCGCACGATGAACGACAGCATCAGCGCGTTCCTCCGGCCGCCGCGGCGGCATCCTCGCCCGGGTGCGTGCGCCAGTCGTGGTCGATCCAGACGCCCTTGAGCGGGTGGAAGTCGAGCGGCGTCGGATAGAGCCCGCGCACGTATGGCTTCACGAACTCCGTGGTCGTGTAGTGGTAGACGGGAATCAGTGGGCCATCGCGCAGTACCAGTTCCTCGGCGCGGGTGAGCAGCGCGGAGCGCTTCGCGACATCGGGCTCGATGGCGGCCTCGGCGAGCCACGCGTCGTACTGCTTGCTCGACCAGCCGGTGCGGTTGTTGCCGTCGCCGGTCTTCATGATGTTGAGGAACGTGGTGGGATCCATGTAGTCGCCGATCCACGACCGGCGCGCCACCTGGTATTGCAGCGCGGTGGTCGCCTGCAGGTACGAGCCCCACTCCTGGTTCGACAGCCGCACATCGATGCCGAGTTCTTTCTTCCACATCCCCTGCACCGCCTCGGCGATGCGGCGGTGATTCTCGCTGGTGTTGAACAGCAGGCTGAGCGGCGGGAATCCCTTGCCGCCGGGGAAGCCGGCGCGGGCGAGGTCGGCGCGGGCCTGCACGGGGTCGTAGCGCAACGGCGTGGGCGAGACGTATCCCGGGTAGCCCTGCGGCACGAACAGCCCGTATTCCGGATAGATGCCGCGCAGCAGGTGCGTGCAGATCGACTCGCGGTCCAGCGCCTTGTTCAGCGCGCGGCGCACGTAGACGTTGTCGAAGGGTTTCACCGTGGTGTTGATCGAGTAGAAGTAGGTGCCCTGGTACAGCCCGCTGCGGAAGTCCGTGCGATCGCGGATGTACGGCACGTACTGCGTCGGCACGTAGCCCGAGGGACACCAGTCGATGGTGCCGGCCTTGTATAGGTTGACCGAGGTGCTCAGGTCCTCGACGGCGAAGGCGATGACCTTGTCGAGCCGGACGTTCGCCGCGTCCCAGTAGCGCGGGTTGCGCACCGTGACGATCTGGTCGTTCTGCCGCCATTCGCTCATGACGAACGCGCCGTTGCCCACGATGTGGTCGCGCTGTGTCCAGGCATTGCCCCACTTCTCCACCACCCAGCGCGGCACCGGCAGCGTGTTGTAGAACGACGTGAGGTAGAGGAAGTACGGCGTGGGCTCGTTGAGATGCACGATGAAGGTGCTGTCGTCGGGCGCCTCGATGCCCACCTGCATGCTGTCGGTCAGCTCGCCGCTGTTGTAGCGGTCGGCGTTGACGATCGGGGTGAGCATGCCGGAGGTGCGCGAGCCCAGCGTCGGCGACATGGCGCGCAGCCAGCTGTAGTGGAAGTCGCCGGCGGTGACCGGGCGCCCGTCGCTCCACTGCAGGCCGCGGCGCAGGTGGAAGGTATAGGTGCGGCTATCGGCCGAGATCTCCCAGCGCTCGGCCTGGCCGGGCTCGGGGGCGAGGGTGCGCGGGTTCGAGATGGTCAGGCCCTCGAACAGCATGCGTGCGATGCGGCCATCGGGCTGCCCGCTCATCAGGTTCGGATCGAGCGTCTCGGGTTCGGTGCCGTTGTTGAAGGTCAGGACCTGCCCGTCCGGCGCCTTCACATTGCCGAAGTAGCCGTGGTCGCCGGTGTCCCCGCCGGTGCCGCAGCCACCCGCCCCTGCCAGTGCGACGAGCACGCCGGCGGCGAGCACCGCGGAACGCAGGCGCCTCACGCGGTCACCTCCGCCCTCTGCCAGCGCTCCGCGCGCGGCTGGCGCACGCGGCCGTCGGCTTCGAGCTTGAGCAAGTGCGCCAGCGCCGAGCGCGCCGCGTAGGCGTGCATCGCGCGATCGACATCGGTGTAGGCGTGCGCCACGATCGTCTCCAGAGTTTCTGCGCCGCTGGCCACGGCGGCGGCGATCTTCTCCTCACGCTGCAACCGGTGCGCCATGTAGCCTTCGAGTTTCTCGCGCACGCCGCCGGTGGGCGCGCCGTGGCCGGGGAACACCGCGGTCAGCGGCAACTCCATCAGTCGGCGCAGCGACGCGAGGTAGGCGGACATGTCGCCGTCGGGCGGGTCGATGATGACCGTCCCGGTGCCGGCCAGCAGATCGCCGGCGAGCAGCGTGTCGGTGGCTTCCTCGAGGTAACACAGATGCTCGCGGGTGTGACCCGGCGTGTGCATGGCGCGCAGCCGGCGCTCCGGCGTCTCGCCGTGCGCCGCCAGCGGCAGCACGTATCCCTCGCCGATGGTGTGTGTCACCGGGGCGCGTTCTGCGGTCTGCGCGTCGCCCATCACCGGCACGCCGTAGCGCTCGGCGAGGTGCGCGGCGCCCAGCCAGTGGTCGCGATGATGGTGGGTGAGGAGCACGCCGGTGACCTCGCGGTCCTCGGCGATCAGGGTGTCGAGGAACTGGTCGAGCAACGCCTGCTCGGATTCGATCGGACTGCCGGGATCGACGACGACCAGTTCGCGCCCGCCGATCACGTAGCAGTTGGTGTGCGTGGCCGGCCACAGTGTCGGCGCTTCGAGCGGCACGAGGAACATGCCGGGCCGCATTTCGATCTTCCGCGTCGGTCCGCGCTGCACGGGCGGCACGGCGCGCAGCCGCGCCCCGAATCCCGACGCCTCCTCCCCCGCCTGCAGCGCCGCCACCAGCGCGCCGAAGATGTGCAGCGTCGGCGGCGTGAGCAGCGAGCGGCCGGCCCGCCACTGCGCCAGCGCGTCAGCCGGCGCGATCCATTCGCCCTCGACCAGCTCGCCGGGCCACACGCTCGCCGGCTGCGCGGCCGGACACCACGCGAGGTAGAAGCGGGTGTCGAATCGTACGGGATTGAAGGGCGGCGTCACCCACCGTCCGGCGTCCTCGAGGTCGGCGGCGTCGAGCGCGAGGCTGAAGCGCTCGAGCACCCCGGCGAAGCTGGTCTCGCCGGCGAGCAGCGCGCGCCGCGCGGCGTCACGTTCCGCCTGGGCGGGCTGGCGCTCACCGCGGGCCAGCAGCACGCCGGCTTCCTCGAAGAGTTCGCGGGCCGCAGCCACGCGCGTCTGCGCCTCGTCACCGGTTGCGCCGCGCACGGCGATCGCGGCGTCGGCGCGATCGACGCCGCCGCCCGGCACGGTGTGGAAGCGGCCGAGGTACGACGCGGTCGGCGCGCGCAGCACCCAGTACACCTCGACGCCCGCGCCGGGGGGCGCGGGGCGCAGCAGGACCACGGTCGAGGCGTCGCGGGGGGATGGCATCACGGGATCGGTCACAGGAGCGAGAGTATACTCAGAACTTGCTTCCAACCCCACGCGGTTTCTAGAATGGCGATCGTGGATGAGGCGTCCCGCCCGCCAGTGGGGCCATGCCCATCCGTCGTCGGCAGACCGTCGCCGGTCTCTGACATGGAGATTAGAGTATGCAGCAGGGGATTCGGGTCTCGCCCCGGATGTGCGACAGCCTTCCTCCCCACCCCCTCGCAGCGCGCGTCCTTCGCGTCGCGGACAGGAGGTAACACGATGCCTGTCTCCCGCGTGCTCGTCACCGGCGCCAGCGGCTTCATCGGGCGGCACGTGTGCCGCGCGCTCGATGCCCGCGGGGTCACGGTGCGCTGTTTCGCCCGCACGCAATCCGACCTTTCCGCCCTGCCGCTGACTTCCTACGAAGTCGCACGCGGCGACATCACCGACGCCATCTCGCTGTCCAACGCGCTCACCGAGGTCGACGCGGTCGTCCACCTCGTCGGCATCATCACGCCCACCTCCGGCCAGAGCTTTGTCTCGGTGCACGCCGAGGGCGCGCGCAACGTGGTGGCGTCGATGGCCGAGCGCAAGGTGGAGCGGCTGGTGCACGTCAGCGCGCTGGGACCGCGCAGCGGCGCCACCTCGGCCTATGCCCGCAGTAAGATGGGCGCCGAGGAAATTGTCATGCGCAGCCAGACCTCGTGGACGATTTTCCGTCCCTCGCTCGTGCACGGACCCGGCAGCGACCTCGTGCAGTGGATCGCCTCCATGCTGCGGGCTCCTTGGCCGATCCCGCTGGTCGGCGACGGTTCGCAAAAGCTGCAGCCGGTGTACGTGAAGGACCTCGCTGACCTGGTCGCGCGGGCGGCGCTCGACGGCACCGGAGCCGGCGAGTCGTTCAACGTCGGCGGACCGGATGTCGTCACGTTCCGCGAATTCGTGCAGGCGCTGTCGATGGCGATGCGCGGGCGGCGCCACTCCCTGACGCCCGTCCCGGTGGGGATGGCGTGGATGGGCGCCCGGTTGCTCGAGGCGGTGCTCGATCATCCGCCGCTGACGCGCGACCAGATCGCCATGATCCAGGAGACCATGACCTGCGACCCCGCGCCGGTATGCGAACGCTTCGGCGTCTCGTTGACGCCGCTGGCCGAGGCGCTGGCGGAGTATGCGCCGGGATTGCGGCGCCGGTGGCCGGCCTAGGGCGCGATCCGGAGGACGGCGATGCTCTGCGCGGGGGACGGCATCGCCAGGCGCAGCGGCGCGTACGTTCCGTCGGCCCAGCGTTGCACCA
>JBKJUD010000352.1:0-6342 GCA_046590735.1 Candidatus Eiseniibacteriota bacterium
CTCGGACCGGCCCGACTATCACGCCGGCGACACGCCCGCCGAGACAGCGCTCTGTGGCAGCAATCTCGCCGCGGCCTTCACGAAATACTTCCGGCCCACACCCGACGACGACGTCCGCGACGTCCTCGTCTGCCACGGCAACGTCACGCGGTGGATGGTGGCCCGCGCGGTGGGGATGGACCTGCGCACCTGGACGCACCTGGATATCGGCAACTGTTCGCTCACCGTTTTCGCGGTCCGCCCGGATGGCGGCATCCGGATGGTCACCTTCAGCGACACCGGCCACATCCCGCCGGAGAAGCAGACATGGTCCGGGCGCGGCGGCGGGTGGCTGCTGCCGCGGAAGTAAGGGGAAAGCGCGCGCCCGTGATCGCGCAGAGCTCATCACTCTTGACATCGTAGTACCGCGCTTTGGACTCCAGCGCGATACGGCACGACGCGTGACCGAGGAAGTCATGACGCGTCTCGTGCGCTGGTCGCGCTACCCACGAGGATCGAACAGTCCCGGCCATCCATCGATTGACGCGTTCGATCAATCGTGGCAAGCTCGGGGTGTCAGGAATAGCTCCCCAGAGAGCAGTACGAGCGCGGAGGCGTCCCCTAAACGCCTCCGCGCTTCTCTGTGGGGAGAGCGCCCCATGGGCGCCCTCCCCCGTGACGGAATGCCTGGGAGTTTCCTGCAGGACGTGGCGGTCTAGTGCAATCCCACCACCCGCAGCGTCCGCACTTCCGTGCCCGCGGTGAATCGGATCATGTAGACCCCCGCGGACAGCGAGCGATCGCGATCCCGCAGGTTCAACGGCACCGCGTAGGTCCCCGCCGGCTTGTGCTCGTCGACGATCGTCCCCACCTTCTGGCCGGTGACGGTGAACAGCTCGATCCGCACGCGCTCCGCCGTGGGCAGCGCGTAGCTGAGCGTCGTGCCGCTGCCGAAGGGAGTGCGCCCGGCCTGGCTGAACGCGAAGGTCCGCGGCAGCTGCCCGAACTCCGCCGAGAGCACCTCCAGCACCCGCTCGCCGCCCTCGCGCGTGAGGCCGGCGAGCCGGTAGATGTAGGTGCCCTTGTCTTGCGGGATGTCGTGAAAGCGCATCTCGCCCTCGGAGCGCGCGGCGATCGGCTCCGCGTTGAGCCGCTCGAACGGCCCGGCCAGCGAGGGACCGCGGTACACGTTGAACGCGACCAGGCCGGCGGCCGGGTCCGCCGTCCAGACGAGATCGACGCCGCCGCCGTTGGACTGCGCGGCCACGTGGACACCGGCCGCGGAGGTCGGCAACGTGCACGAGGCGAGCGTCGAACACTGCGCGGCAGCCGAGAGATCCGAGGCCGTGGCGCGGAAACGCACGACGTCGTTCGGTGTCGGCATGCAGTCGTTGGCGATGCGCAACGTCGCATTCAGGGCCAGCGAGCCGCCCGCCGCGATCGGTCCGAGATCCTGGACGACCGGGCTGCCCACGATCCACGCATTGTTGTCCGAGAGCGTGACGTGGAAGGTGCGCGCCGTCGTGCTCGGGTTGTAGACCGTGTAGCTGAGCGGGTAGTCGCCCGGGCCCTGCGGCATCGGGAACGCGGCGCACGCCACCGTCTGCGTGCGACAGTACCCGTTGCCCTTCACGACGTACGTGGTCCCGGTCGCCGTGTCGATGGTCTGGATCAATCCGCTGCACAAGGTGCCCACCAGGAACCGCGTTTCGGCGGTCACGTTGCCGAGCACCTGGTTGGGCTGCGGACTGCCCGCCAGTCGGCGGCTGATCTTGATGCGGATGGTGCCGTCGGGCATCCAGATCCCGCCCCCGTCCGGGTCGCCATCGGCCTGCTGCAGCGAGCCGCTGACGTGGCCGTAGGCAAAGCTCGGGCTGGCGAGCGGGTCGCAGGTGTTCATCTGCACGAATTTCCGCGGGAACGGGTCGCCGGGCACCGGGTTGTCCCAGAGCACCGTCCACAGCGTGTTCGCCGGCAGTTGCGCGGTGGTCGGACCGAGTGTCGCGACCTTGAGCGAGATCACCAGCGTGTCGCCGCTGCCGAGATCCGGTTCAGCGATCCACGCGTGCTGGATGTCCTGCTGGTTGTTGCCGTCGAGCGCGTTGAAGTCGCCGCTGGCGTCCGTGGCCACGGTGAGGCCGGGCAGGATGCAGCGGCTCTCGGTGACCGACTGGCCGGTGCACGGGCGCAGCAGCGTCGGACAGGTCAGCGAGTTGTCGACGATCATCCCCGAGGCAAGCGCCGAGACGCCGGCCACCTGCTTGGTGATGAAGATGCCGCCGCCGCCCGCGTAACTGAGAAGTGTGGAGCCATCGCGCGGGTCGATGTCGAGCATCTGGTTCTCGAGCAGTTCGCGGCAGCAGGCGCAGTTGAGGCCGTCCTCGCACACCACGCCTGTGTGCATGACGTGGTCGTTGACCTGCACCTGCTCGAGCGTCGGCACCGCGTCGAACGCGTTGTTGCAGCGCACATGGAAGTAGTTCCACACCGCCGAGGGATCGGACGCGCCGGAGGCCGAGGAGCCGTAGAAGCCGAGCACGATGCGTCCCGCGGAACCCGCAGCCAGCGCCGGCAGCAAGCACGTCTTCACCTGTGTGCCGTTGTTCACGCGCACTGGCGAAATCCACGTCGGCGTGTTGCTGGTCTTGAAGTCCTGCGACGCGCTGTAGAAGATGCTGTGGTCATCGGACCACGCCGTGTACACGTTGCCCACCTGGTCCACCGCGACCCAGGTGAACTTGTGGTCGAAGGACGCCGCGGCGCCACCCTGGAACACCTTCGACGACGTCCACGTCGTGCCGAAGTCACGCGAGACGGCGACCCACACCTCGTTGCTGTTCTGCACGAAGCCGTGATAGACGTTGCCTTGCCCATCGGACCCGGCGGTGAGCGAGAGTTCGTTCCCGCCGGGACGCCGGTCGGTGGTCATGTTGCCGAGTTCCTTGCCCTGCGTGAGATCCGAGACGCCGGGACTGGTCCACACCGGGAAGCCGCCGGTGAAGGTGCCGGGTGCGCCCGCCGCCGACGAGCGCGTGACCAGCAGCGTGTTGCCCGGTTGCGTCGCGCCCTCGCGCCACGACAGGTAGACGGTGTTCTGCCCGTACGCCGCGTTCCACTGGCGGTCGTTCACCGGGAAGGGCGTGGAGAGAAACGATTGCACGAACGTCGCTCCCCCATCGACCGAGGTCGACGAGGTGATGTTCGCCAGGTACAGGCTCGACGTGTAGATGTTGTAGAAGCCCAGCGCATTGCGCACGGTGGCGATGGCGATGTCGGTGTCGCCGCCGCCGACGCCGGCGTCGGGCTGGTTGAGGAACAGCGGGTTCTGCGCGCAGGCGTCCGCCGCCGCGACCTTCCACAGGCCGATGCCGCCGCCGACGCCGGTGATGCCGGTGATCCAGGTGTTGCCGTCGGCGTCGAACTTCACCGCCGGCTCGCCGTCGCCGCCATGATCGAAGACGGGGCCTTGCCCAGCGAGGTGCGTGTTGCAGGTGAAAACATCCGTACTGGCGCGGTAGAGGCCCTCGCGCGTCGGCGCGTCCGACAGCGGACCCAGGGTGCAGGTCCCGGTGAAGCTCTCATTCGCCGCCAGATAGACGGATACGCGGACACGGTAGCGCGTGATGCCGCCCTGCACCGGCAGCACCACCACCTCCGGGTCCGCAGAGCTGGCCGAGGACTGGATGGTCAGGCCGGTGGTGGGATTCTGCACGTACAGATCGAAATCGTTGGTGGAGTTCGGCCAGGCGATCTTGAAGGTGAGGTAGGCATTGGGGTGCAGCGCCGGATAGTTCGCGGGCACGTCGACGGTGAGGTCGAAGTCGTCGCACGAGTTCGGGGTGTTACAGGCCGGCTCGGCCAGGGCGTTCGCCGTCGGGTTGGAGCCGGTGAACGGTCCCGAGACGTACGTCTTCATGGTGTCGGTGGCGGTGATGGTGGCGCTGGGAGGGACGGCGGCGTGGAGGGTGCCCACGCGCATCAGGACTCCCACTGCGAGGGCGGCGACACGCAGCCCGGTTCGAACTAGGCGCAAGCGGATCATGGAAGCGCACTCCTTTCGGTCGCACGGCGGCAGAGCGTGGACGGGGGGCGCGCGTGGTCGCCATGCAGTCGCCCGCACCGTGGGCGGAGGGAGCCAGCCGGGGAGCCCGGCGCGCGCCACGCGCGCCGGGACGGCAACTCCGCTGCACGGTCACAGGTGCGGATGGGGTGGGCGGTGATACATGGCGCGCGCCGAGCCGCGTGGCCGGCATCCGCATGGGGTATGCTCGTCGCCGCCACCCCCTCGCCCCCACGCACCAGACCTCGCCGGCGTGCACCGTCGATGCCGCCGACTCCGGCGGCGTGTCCTACTCCGCGCTCGCCGCCACCTTGCCGCAGTTCTTCCGCTATCAGCGCTGCGGAGCCACCGCGCCGTTGCTGCACGGCGTCTGCCACACTCTCGACGCGTCGACGATCGTCGGCGGCCCCGACAACGGTGTATTTCGCCACGCTCGGAGAGTCCACGGCGCGGGTGGTGTGGATTGCCCCGGGCGCCGCAGGATGTTACCGTCAAGGAATCGTCATCCAGCGTCCTCGCAACATTCGTGTGTCCTTGAGGGTTTCCATGCCAGCCGCGTTGCGATCGGCAGCATTGTTTCGGCTTGCATTGCTCGTCGCCGCAGGCATGGGCGCAGCGGCCACCGCCCACGCCCTGACGTATGTACTGTCTGACGCCGGCCTCGAGCCGCCCGCGTGGGAATCCGGCCGTGCCTCGATGGTGATCGCCGACGTCAACGGCGACGGACATCCCGACATTCTCTCGCTCGGGGATCATGGCAATCCGTACGTCAACACCTCGGAGCACGGCATCATGACGTGGCTCGGCAACGGGGCCGGCGGCTGGACGCTGCAGCAGAGCGGCAATTTTGGCTATGGCGGCATCGCGGTGGGAGACGCCGACGGCGACGGGATCGCCGATGTCGCGGTCGACATGCATCACACGGACGCGGCGAGCGATTTCGGCAACCAGTTCATCGAAGTTTATCGTGGCGATGGCACCGGCGTGAACTGGACGCCGTGGGACGACGGGCTCGCCTCCGATGGCGAGACCTACGGGATGTTCGGCGTCGTGTTCGTCGATTTGGACGGCGATGGCGATCTCGATCTCGTCGCCCACTCCTTCGGGTGTTGCAACGGCCTGCACGCGTATCGCAACCTGGGCGTCGGAAACTGGACGCCGACATGGCGCGTCACTGGCGGCAATAGCACCGAGGACCTGTCGACCGGCGATGTGAACGGCGACGGACTGCTCGATCTCGCCGCCGGCTCGCAGAACGGCACGGTGTGGCTCAGCGACGGCACGGGCGGCTTCACCAGCGCCGACGGCAATCTGCCGGCCCCCGGCAACCTGGGCTTGCGCGGACCCTCGCTGGGCGATGTGAACGGCGACGGTGATGCCGATGTCGCCTTTGCCACCTCCAGCGGCGGCGTGCAGGTGTGGACATGGGGCGACTCGTCGATCTGGACGAAAGTGTCGGCCGGCCTTCCCGCGAACGGCCCGTTCGAAGCGACGCAACTCGCCGACGTTGACGGGGATGGGTTCGTCGATCTCGTCGCCTTCGGCAATGGTACATGCGCGGTGTGGCGCGGCACCGGGACCGGGATGTGGCTCAACGGAGCACGCATCACACTCCCCTCCCCCGGCACCTACGCCGCGCTCGCCCCGCCAACAGACATCGACCACAACGGCCGTGCCGACTTCGCGCTGGTGAGCGCCTCTGGCTCCGGCTTGAACGTCGCGAACCACCCGCATCTCCTGCGCGAATCGACGCCGGCGGCGGCGTTACGCCTGATCCCTTGCTCGCCGCGGCCGCGCGAAACATGGCGGGTGCAGACGGCGCGCGACATCCGCTGGATGGCGGAGATTCCGCCGAGCGCCGGCACGCCCATAGTCGATCTTGCGTTCAGCGTGAGCGGAGCCTTCGGTCCCTGGGACACCATTGCGACCGGGATTCCCGCGAGCGGCAGTTATCAGTGGGTGCCACCAATGCGGGCTCCCTCCGATTCATGCTACGTGCGATACACGCTCCATGCCGGTGACGGCACTGTCGTCGCGACGACGTCGGCCGCGTTTCGGCTGGTCGGCGGCCCCACTGCCGCGCCCATTCCATCGGGCACTCCTCCGCGACGCAGCCCGATCCGCGTCATCTGGCGTGCTGGCAGTATCACCGGGGAGAGCGACGTGCCCGTCCGCTGGCAAGTGGTCACGACATCCGGACGGTGGGTGCGCGACCTCGGACAGGCGCGGGTTGTGACCTGGAATCCCGCCGCGGACCACGTGGCCCGCGGCGTTTATCACCTCGTGGCGCGGCGCGGGGCGAC
>JBKJUD010000482.1:0-6785 GCA_046590735.1 Candidatus Eiseniibacteriota bacterium
ATGGCGAAGGAGAAGTTCGTCCGCAACAAGACCCACGTGAACGTGGGCACCATCGGGCACATCGACCATGGGAAGACGACGCTGACGTCGGCGATCACGACGGTGGCGGCGGCGAAGGGGTGGGCGAAGGCCCGCAGCTTCGACTCGATCGACAACGCGCCGGAAGAGAAGGCGCGGGGGATCACCATCGCGACGGCCCACGTGGAGTACGAGTCGACGAAGCGGCACTACGCGCACGTGGACTGCCCGGGGCACGCGGACTACGTGAAGAACATGATCACCGGGGCGGCGCAGATGGACGGCGCGATCCTGGTGGTGAGCGCGGCGGATGGCCCGATGCCGCAGACCCGCGAGCACGTGCTGCTGGCGCGCCAGGTCGGCGTGCCGTTCATCGTGGTCTTCCTGAACAAGGTGGACATGGTGGACGACCCCGAACTGCTGGAGCTGGTGGAGCTCGAGGTGCGCGAGCTGTTGAGCAAGTACGACTTCCCCGGCGACGACACGCCGATCATCCGGGGCTCGGCGCTCAAGGCCGGCCAGGGCGAGGGCAAGGACGAGGAGGCCAACAAGTGCATCCTCGAATTGCTGGAGACGCTGGACAGCTACATCCCGGACCCGGTGCGGCAGACCGACAAGCCGTTCCTGATGCCGGTCGAGGACGTGTTCTCGATCACCGGGCGCGGCACGGTGGGCACGGGGCGGGTCGAGCGCGGCAAGGTGAAGGTGGGCGACAAGGTGGAACGCGTGGGGATCCGCGACACCAAGGAGACCGTGGTCACCGGGGTGGAGATGTTCCGCAAGTCGATGGATGACGCGATGGCCGGGGACAACATCGGGATCCTGCTGCGCGGCATCGACAAGGACGACCTGGAGCGCGGCATGGTCATCGCCGCGCCGAAGAGCGTGCTGCCGCACACCAACTTCGAGGGCGAGGTGTACATCCTCACGAAGGAGGAAGGCGGGCGGCACACGCCGTTCTTCGACGGCTACCGGCCGCAGTTCTACTTCCGGACGACCGACGTGACGGGCGTCGCCAAGCTGCCGGAAGGCCGCGAGATGGTGATGCCGGGCGACAACGTGCAGATGTCGGTGGAGCTGATCACGCCGATCGCGATGGAGGAAGGTCTCCGCTTCGCGATCCGTGAGGGCGGCCGCACCGTCGGTGCCGGCGTCGTTGCCAAGATCATCAAGTAAAGGGAGCGACGATGTCCGGACAGAAGATTCGCATCAAGCTTCGCTCGTACGACCACGCCATGCTCGACCAGTCGGCCGCGGACATCGTCCGCGCCGCCCGGTTGACCGGCGCCAAGACGGCGGGGCCGATTCCGCTTCCGACGCACAAGCGGATCTATACGGTCAACCGCTCGCCGCACGTCGACAAGAAGTCGCGCGAGCAGTTCGAGATCCGCACCCACAAGCGGGTGATCGACATCCTGCGGTCGTCGCCACAGACCATCGACGACCTCATGAAGTTGAACCTGCCGGCGGGTGTGGACATCGAGATCAAGACCTAGGACGGCTGCTCCGGGTCGCGCGGCAGGGGGAACGATCTTCCCGCCACGCCGATCCCGCCGCACGAAGGCTCGCACAGAGTCAACGGCGGCCAGGCGATCCCTCTCGAGGGACGCCGGCAGCGACGCAGGATCCCGCACCAGGGGGGTTCGCAACGAGGCGCAACGCCTGACAACGGGCACGCGCCAGGGGAGATGCAGATGCTCGGCATCATCGGTCGCAAGGTGGGCATGACCCAGGTGTTCGACGCGAAGGGCGCGCTGTTGCCCGTGACCGTCATCGAGGCGGGTCCGTGCACCGTGCTCCAAGTGAAGACGAAGGCGAAGGACGGCTACACCGCGCTGCAACTGGGCTTCGGGACGCGCCGCGCGAAGACGGTCAGCAAGGCGGAGGCGGGACACTGCCAGGCCGCCGGGTCGCAGCCCGTGCGCATGCTGCGCGAGTTCCGCGTGGACGACGTGTCCGGCTACGAGAAGGGCCAGACCATCGACGTCAGCGTGCTGGGCGACGCGAAGAAGGTGGATGTCGCCGGCATCTCGATCGGCCGCGGCTTCCAGGGTACGCGCAAGCGGCACCACTTCGCCGGGGGCAAGCGGACGCACGGTGTGACCACGCACGACCTGCCGGGTTCGATCGGTTCGTCGGCCTACCCGTCGCGCGTGCTCAAGGGCAAGAAGCTGCCGGGGCAGATGGGCAACGTGCGCCGGACGGTCAAGAGCCTGACGGTGGTGAGCTACGACCCGGAGCAGCAGCTGCTGCTGGTGATGGGATCGGTGCCGGGGGCGCGGAACGCGTTCCTCGAGATCCACCCGCTGCCCGAGCGCAAGCGGTCGCAGAAGCACCTCGGGACCTAGCCCGTCCGACGCAGGATGTACCGGCAGCACGCGACGGATGGTCGCGAGGCGCCGTAGCCAGGAGATCAACATGGCGACAGCCAAGGTCTTTAGTCAGACAGGGGACAGCACGGCGCAGGTCACGCTGCCGGCTGCCCTGTTCGACACCCCCGTGCACATGCACGCGCTGTACGAGGCGATCAAGAACTACAACGCCAACCAGCGGCAGGGCACGTCGAGCGTGAAGTCGCGCTCCACCATGTCCGGTGGTGGGCGCAAGCCGTGGAAGCAGAAGGGCACCGGCCGGGCCCGCGCGGGGACGAACACGTCGCCGCTGTGGACCGGTGGTGGACGCGCCTTCGGGCCGCGCCCGCGCGACTACGGGTACACCATCCCGAAGAAGGTCAAGCGCCTGGCGCTGACGTCGGCGCTCAGCGCCCGCGCCGCCGAGGGCCAGGTGTACGTGCTCGAGGGCCTCGCCTTCGAGACGCCGCGCACCCGGGATGTCGCCACCCTGCTCAAGAAGATGGGCCTCGAGGGCAAGAAGGCGCTGATCGTCACCGACGCCTTCGACTCGAATGTCTTTCGCTCGATGCGCAACATCCAGGCCGTGCAGAGCTGCGTGGCCCACAGCATCAACCCCCACGACATCCTCCATGCCGACGCCTTCGTGGTGACGCAGAAGGGGCTGTCGCGGATGACGGAGGTGTTCGCGGGATGAACGACCCGAGAGTGATCCTGGGGGAAGTCCGCATCACCGAGAAGGGTTCCACGGCGCGCGAAACGCTGAACAAGTTCACGTTCTCCGTGCACAAGGATGCCAACAAGATCGAGATCCGCAAGGCAATCGAACAGGTCTTCTCGGTCAAGGTGAAGGACGTCCACACCATGGTGTACGACGGCAAGCCGAAGCGCCAGGGGAAGTACGAAGGCCGCCGCGCGCACTGGAAGAAGGCGATCGTGACCCTCGAGCAGGGCCAGACGATTCCCTTCTTCGAGCAGATCTGAGCGCCACTCTTTAAGGACAGCTGACGCAGCGGAAGGCTCCTCGGAGCCAGCCTGCTGGAGGGCACGAAATGCCGTTGAAGACATTCCGACCGATGACGCCGTCACTCCGCTACAAGAGTGTCTCCACGTTCGAGGAGATCACCAAGCGGACGCCGGAGAAGTCGCTGCTGGAGCCGAAGAAGAGCAGCGGTGGTCGCAACAACAAGGGGCAGATTTCCGTGTGGCACCGCGGTGGCGGCCACAAGCGGATGCTGCGCAAGATCGACTTCAAGCGCGAGAAGTTCGGGATCCCGGCCAAGGTCGCCTCGATCGAGTATGACCCGAACCGCTCGGCCCGCATCGCGCTGTTGCACTACGTGGACGGCGAGAAGCGCTACATCCTGGCGCCGCTCGAGATCCGCGTCGGCGACATGCTGCAGTCCGGGCCCGAGGCGGACATCCGCCCCGGCAACGCGCTGCCGCTGCGCCTGATCCCGCTGGGCACCAACGTGCACAACGTGGAGATGACACCGAAGAAGGGCGGCCAGATGGCGCGCAGCGCCGGGTCGTACTGCCAGCTGGTCGCGAAGGAAGGCAAGTACGCCACGCTCAAGCTGCCGTCCTCGGAGATGCGCATGATCCACCTGGACTGCCTGGCGACCATCGGCCAGGTGGGCAACGTGGACCACGAGAACATCGTGATCGGCAAGGCCGGCAAGAGCCGCTGGCTGGGCCGCCGTCCGATCGTCCGTGGAGTCGCGATGAACCCCGTCGACCACCCGCTGGGTGGTGGAGAAGGCAAGAGCTCGGGTGGTCGCCACCCGTGCACGCCGTGGGGCAAGCCGACCAAGGGGCACCGCACGCGGACGGCCAAGCTGTCGGACAAGTACATCGTCCGCCGCCGGTCGAAGGGTTAAGGGGAGAAGTCGATGGCTCGGTCACTGAAAAAGGGTCCCTTCGTGGACGCCAAGCTCGCGGGCAAGGTCGAGGCAATGAACACCGGGGCGGAGAAGCGTGTGGTCAAGACCTGGGCGCGCCGCTGCACGATTCCGCCGGAGTTCATCGGTCACACCTTCGCGGTGCACAACGGCAACAAATTCATCCCGGTCTACGTGACGGAAAACCTGGTCGGGCACAAGCTCGGGGAGTTCGCGCCCACGCGCAACTTCCGCGGGCACCGCGCTTCCGAGAAGACCAGCGGCTCGAAGTAGCACCACGCTCACAGAACCGGGACGATGAGGCCGCGATCCGCGGCCGGCGAGGAGCAGAGATGGAAGCATTCGCGACACAGCGCTATATCCGGGTCTCCACCCAGAAGACGGGCATGATCCTGGGCCTCATCCGCGGCCGCAACGTCGAGACCGCGATGCAGACGCTCAAGTTCACGCCGCGCCCGGTGGCGAAGACCATTTCGAAGATCCTGGCATCCGCGATCGCCAACGCCGTCAACCTGGACGGCACGGTCGACCCGGACATGCTGGTGATCAAGGAAGCCCGCGTGGGCGCCGGCCCGACCCTGAAGCGGTTCCTGCCGCGAGCGCAGGGACGGGCAACGCCGCTGCTCAAGCGGACCTGTCACGTCACCATCATCGTCAGCGACGAAATCAAGCCGACGCGCGGCGCCCGGTAGGCATCGCACGGCGGTAGCCGGACACGGCTCTTTACGAGGAGACACAGTCTGTGGGGCAGAAAACTAATCCGATCGGCCTGCGGCTCGGCATCATTCGGACATGGGATTCGCGGTGGTATGCGGGACGGGACTATCCGACCTTGCTCAGCGAGGACCTGTTCATCCGCAAGTACCTGAAGAGCCGCTTGGCGCAAGCCAACGTCTCGAAGGTGCTGATCCAGCGTGCCGCCAACCGGGTCACGATCAACATCCATACCGCGAAGCCCGGCCTGGTCATCGGCCGCAAGGGCCAGCAGGTGGACCAGCTCCGCGACGAGCTCCAGCACATCACACGCAAGGAAATCTATCTCAACATCGACGAGATCAAGAAGCCGGATATCGACGCGCAGCTGGTCGGCGACCATGTCGCGCGGCAGCTCGAGCAGCGCATCGGCTTCCGCCGGGCGATGAAGAAGGCGATTGCCTCGGCGATGCGCGGTGGCGCACTCGGCATGAAGATCACCTGTTCCGGGCGACTGGGCGGCGCCGAGATGGCCCGCACCGTGACCTACAGGGAAGGCCGCGTGCCGCTGCACACGCTGCGCGCGAACGTGGACTACGCCCACTCGACCGCCCACACGACCTACGGGACGATTGGCGTGAAGGTGTGGATCTTCCACGGCGAGGTGATCGTGAACAAGCCGACGGTCAACACGGAAGCGGCGTTCGCGTAGGGCGAGAGAGGCTGCGGGCCGGCGTGATGCCGGGGACCGCGCGTTGGAGACTCAATGCTACTTCCCAAGCGAGTAAAGCACCGCAAGCAACAGCGCGGCAACATGCGTGGCAAGGCAACCCGTGGCGCAACCGTGGCCTTTGGCGAGTTCGGCCTGATGGCCCTCGAGCCGGCGTGGATCACGAACCGCCAGATCGAGGCGGCCCGTGTCGCGATCACGCGCACCATCAAGCGTGGCGGCAAGATGTGGATTCGCATCTTCCCGGACAAGCCGGTCACGCAGAAGCCCGCGGAAACCCGCATGGGCAAGGGCAAGGGTAACCCGGAGTTCTGGGTCGCCGTGATCAAGCCGGGGCGCATCATGTTCGAGCTCGAGGGTGTGTCGGAGGAGCTGGCCCGCAAGGCCATGTTGCTCGGCTCCCACAAGCTACCGATCAAGACGCGCTTCGTGATGCGCGAGCAGGGAGAATAAGGCGATGCAGGAACTCAAGGCCCAGGCCATTCGGCAGATGACCCCGGACGAGGCCCGCGTGAAGCTGGCGGACCTCCGCGAGGAGGCGTTCAACCTGCGCTTCCGCAACACCATGCGGCAGCTCGACAACCCGCTGCGCATCCGCGCGGTGCGCCGGGCGATCGCGCGTCTCGAGACGATGCTCGGCGAGGACCTCGCCGGCACCCGGACGCTGGCTGGCGGGCCGCGCGCCTAGCGCGACACGCATGCTTCACCGAGGGGCGAGGGCGGCTTGGGGCCGCCGGCGCCACATGGACCGAAAGCAGGAGAGGATCGGCAGATGGCAGACACCGCGAACAGCACCAGCGCCCCGGAGCGCGGCAAGCGCAAGGTTCGCGTCGGTCGCGTGGTGAGCGACAAGATGACGAAGACGATCGTGGTCGCAATCGATCGCCTCATCAAGCACCCCACCTACGGCCGCTACGTGCGCCAGACGCGGAAGTTCAAGGTGCACGACGAGAACAACGAGTGCCGCGTGGGTGACACCATCCGGTTCATGGAAACACGGCCGCTCTCGAAGGAGAAGCGCTGGCGGTTTGTGGAATTCGTCGAGCGCGCCAAGTAGCGCTGCGCAGGAGAGACAATGATCCAGGTTCAGAC
>JBKJUD010000010.1:0-10489 GCA_046590735.1 Candidatus Eiseniibacteriota bacterium
ATTTCTCGCGGTCGCAGCGGTCCCCGGCCGTCACCAAGAGCGGCACGCTCTACTTCCCGTACTGGCTGGCGCATGCCGCGGCAGTGATCGACGAGAAGACGCCCCACGACATGCACTTCATCGACTCGCCGGCCGATGACCTCGACTTCGAGCAGACGATGGTAAAGGTCCGGCAGTTCAAGCCGGACATCATGGTGCTCGATACCTCCACCGCCTCGATCTACAACGACGTGCGGGTGGTCGAGGACATCCGCAAGGAGTTCCCGGACTGCTTCTCGCTGCTGGTCGGCACGCACGTTTCCGCGCTGCCGGAGGAGTCGCTGCGGCTCTCGAAGAGCGTCGACGCGATCGCGCGCCAGGAGTACGACCACATCGTGCGCGACGTGGTCAACTGCCTCGCGGAGAAGGGCGACCTCGCGACCGTGAAGGGCCTCACCTACTGGGCGGGCGACGACGTCAAGCACACCCCGCCGATGCCCTACATCGAGGACCTCGACGAGCTGCCGTTCGTGGCGCACGTCTACAAGAAGTTCCTCAAGATCGAGAACTACTTCAACCCGAACGCGCTGTACCCGATGGTCACCATCATCACCGGCCGCGGCTGCCCGTACCGCTGCACCTTCTGCGTGTACCCGCAGACACTCACCGGACACAGCTACCGCCTGCGCTCGGTGAAGAACGTCGTCGACGAGATGGAGATCATCCAGAAGTACTGGCCGCACAACAAGGCCGTCTTCTTCGAGGACGACACCTTGACCGCGGACAAGCAGCGCACCATCGACCTGTCGCAGGAGATCATCAAGCGCGGGCTGAAGGTCTCCTGGACGTGCAACACGCGCGCCGACCAGGACTACGAGACGCTGCAGTGGATGGCCAAGTCCGGCTGCCGCATGATCTGCACCGGCTTTGAGGCCGGCAACCAGCAGGTGCTGCGCAACATGAAGAAGGGCATCAAGGTGGAAATGATGCACCGCTTCGTGCGCGAGGCGCAGAAGGCCGGCATCATGGTCCACGGCTGCTTCCTCGCCGGCTTGCCGGGCGAGACCAAGGAAACGCTGAAGGAGACGCTCGAACTCGCCAAGAGCCTCAACCCGGACACCGCGCAGTTCTATCCGGTGATGGTGTACCCGGGCACCGAGGCGTACGAGTACTTCAAGCAGCGTGACCAGATCTCCACCAACGACTTCAAGGACTGGGTGACCGCCGACGGGCTGCACAACTCCGTGGTGAGCACCGAGCACCTGACGGGTCGCGAACTGGTGGAGTGGTGCGACGACGCGCGGCGCGACTTCTACCTGCGCCCCGAGTACATCGCCTACAAGGTCAAGCAGTCGATCCGCAACCCGGCGGAATTCCAGCGCAACTTCAAGGGCGCGGCCAAGCTGGCCAAGTACCTGGTGCGCGGGTCCTTCCGCAAGGACGAGAACGGGCTCGACGCCAAGGCCCCGGCCATGGCCGTCACCGCGCCGGCGGACGACCACGATCACCCGGGGAGCAACCTGGTCAATCCCACGCTTCCGCAGTAGACTTCGACCAGACCACGAATGCGCACCGGAGGAGGGAGTCCGCTCCCTCCTCCGAGCCATTTGCCGTCGCACAGCAGGGCGGTTGACTGCCTGCGATCGCGCGCGTCCTCCGGGCCGGGGCGTGCGCGCGCGCACGCCCCGCGGCATTGACACGGCGGCCCGGACCGGCCGCCCCACGGATCGTGGAGATCATTCATGCACGGAACTCCCACCGCGGCTGCCGCAGGCGGCGCCCGCGGCAGCCAACTGCGGGCCGGCCTCCCCAGCGGCAGCCCCGGCAAGCGGCTCGCCCGTAACGTGGGCTGGCTTACCATCGCGCGCTTCAGCGACATCGCCCTCAATGCGGTTTTCCTCGCGCTGGTGTTGCGTGCCCTGGACATCACCGAGGCCGGAAAATACTACGCGATTCTCTCGTTCCTCTACCTGGTGATGCTGATCCCGGAGATGGGCATGGACCAGGCACTGGTCCGCATGGTGAGCAAGGCGCCGCACCGGGCGGCGGAACTGCTGGGCGCCGCGGTGGTGATCCGCAACCTGGTCGCCGTCGTGGCGATCGGTGTGGTGGCCATCGGGACGTTTGTCGCGGGATGGGAATCCGATGTCCGGATGGCGACGATCATCGGCGCCGTCTACGTGCTTGCCGACTTCGCCGTGAAGACCAACAATGCGATCTACCTCGCATTCGAGCAAACGCGCTACGAGCTCATCCTCACCCTGTGCTATGCCATCCTCAGTGTGCCCTTCGTGATCATTGCTCTGAACATCGCGCCGTCGGTGAGCATGGTGTTCGCGGCGATGGCGCCCGCCAACCTGATCACCACCGCGCTGGGGTGGGTGATCACCAGCCGCCGGTTCGTCAAGCCGATCTTCCGCTGGGATCCCCCGGTGTGGAAGGAAATGATGGGGCTGTGCCTGTCCATCGGCCTCACGCACGGCACCTACGCGGTCTACGGCCGCATCGACACCCAGATGCTGCTCTACCTGACGCCGGGCGGCGGGGCCATGGCCAAGACCGCGGTCGCCATCTACAACACGGCGTTCAACCTGGTGCGCCGGGGCATCCCGCTCCAGAGCATTGTCGCCCGGCCGCTACTTCCCATCGCGGTACGCGCCGCCGGATCCCCAGAGCAACTGCGCCAGATCCACCGCTTCGGGTTCACGCTGTTCCTGCTGATCTCGGTGCCGGTGTGTGTGGGGATCGCAGCAAGTTCGCACCTGCTGCTGCACCTGCTCACCGGCCATCGGGCGGTCCAGTATGCGGAGGCGGCGCCGCTGCTGGTCTTCCTCTCCGTGCTGCTGCTCACGTCCTTTGCGTCCGCGTCGTTCCGGGTGATCATGATTGCCCTGTCGATGCAGCGCCTGATGCTGCTGCACGCGGTGATCATGGTGGTGATCAACATCATCCTGGACGCGATCCTGATCCCCTACTTCGGACGTCATGGCATCGGCACCTGGTGGGGCCCGGCCATCGGGTCGCTGGTGGCGGAACTCTATCTCACCGCAGCTTACCTGATTCTGTCCAGTCGGCGTGTCGGGTGCTTTCCTGACTGGAGCAAGATGGTGCGGATTCTCCTCGCCGGCGCGGCCATGGGCGCGGCGATGGTGGTCACAGGGCGCTTTCACATGCTCGCCGCGCTGCTCGTGGGGCCCATCGTGTACGGCGTCGTCGTGCTGGCGTCCGGTGCCTTCCGGCCACGCGATCTCAAGCGCCTGAGGCAGCAGCGCGGGCGCCGCGGCGAGGCCCCCTCCGCGGAAGCCGTGGTGGAAGAGGAAGGAATGTCGGTCTGACGACCGGCCGGGGGCAGCCAGCCGCGCCGGCTAGGCTTCGCCCCGGGGCCGCAGCCAAGCCGACATGTCGCGTCCGAGCAGCCCGCCCAGTTCCTGGATGTCGGACCGGTAGAGTTCGGTCAGCTCGGCTCGCAGCGCCGGGCTCAGGGGAGGCCGCGGACGGCCCATCGCGATGTTCCATCCCATGGGGTAGCGCCGCACGGCGTTTCCCAGCGGGCTGAGCACGGGTCCGAAGGCCATGTCCTTGAATTGCGCCATGGCCATTTGCAGCCCGGGGAAGCGCGGGAGTTTCTCCGGCGACGCGTTCGACGGACGGAGGTCCACGCGGACGTCGTGGGTGATGCCCAGAAACCCGCACAGATCCCCGAACACGCCGGCGCGGCCGCCGTCCCCGTGGAGATCGTCGGTGAGATACATCCGGACATTCTCCCGCCCGAACACCTCGTAGTAGCGCGCCACTGCCGGCGCGTACTTGCCGCCTTCCACGAACCCCATCGCGCGGTAGCCGTAGCCCGCGGGCCGGTCACCGCGCAAATCGCGCCGCACCGCCGCCTCGAACGAACCGCCACGCAGGCGGCCATTTCCGAGCGCCTGTACCCACGCCGAATAGAGCCGGTCGGCGTTCTGGCGCAGCATGCCGACGATCTTGACCGGGCCGAGCGTCTCTCGTATCTGGGCAGGCACGCCGGGTTGGAGGAGATAGGACACGGAGGCTTCGCCGACGACTGACTTGCCGGCGCCATCGCGGAACAACCGCAGGTAGGCATTCCAGTTCTTGATGCCGGGGTGGGTGCCGAAGTGGTGCGGCTCCTTGACGGGCGACATGAAGACATCCGGGTGTTGGTTCAGCCAGTTCCAGAGCGACGTGCTCCCGGTACGGGCTGCCCCCACGAAGATGAAATTGGGACGGACTTCCTCCATGCAACCTCCTGCGTGAACTGAATGGCGGGCGCATCGCCGCGCTCCCGACGGACCGGGAACTATACCACGCCCCCCGGGCGAAGCGGAACGAGCCGCATCGCGCCATCTCAAATGTAACCCGTGCCCCCCACGTCGCGCCGTTTGCGATCTTAGCCGTCCACCCCGGAAGACGGACGATGAGCACGAAGGCCCGGCGCGAGTAGCTGCGCGCCCTGCACACGCGGTATCGGTGCGCCACGGTCGAGGAGAAAGGAGAAAGGCCGCGGGCTATCAGTGGTCCGTCGCCGTCTTCGGGAAGGGCGAAGCGGGCATCGTGGCGCGCCTGGACGACATGCGCCAGACGCTGCCGTTTCCCCTGCGCGGCATCGGCTCGGACCACGGCAGCGAATTCCTGACGGGGCACCTGCTGCACTACTGCCAGCGGCAGCGGATGCAATTCACCCGCGGCCGCCCCCACAAGCAAAACGACAACGCGCACGTCGAGCAAAAGGATTGGACCGACGTGCGACGGCTTGTCAGGTGGGAGCGCCGAGACCCCACGGGTTACATTCTCAAATGGCGTGACACGCGCGGGATGCCCGGCCTTTCGCAGTTGACCGGTCCACATCGGGGCGATACAGTTCCTTGCGATTCCCGACGCTGTACGGCTCTTGCCTCAACCTCCTCCCCGGGTGCTCCCTCACTGCATCATGCGGCATCGCGCCCCGCGCCGGGTCCGCCTTGCACCCTGTCCTTGTGTGTGTCCGCCGACGCCACGGCCACGCCACTTGGTCGCCACGCGTGACAGCTTCGCGCCCGGCGGGCCGTTCAGCGATGTGCCCGAGCCGCCGATAAGATCAGCGCCGCTCGGTCGCGCGAGCGGGAACCACGCTGCCTGAGGCCACGCTTTCGCGTGGGAGGCGCGGGCCAGTTCTGGCGGCGGCGTCCGTGTTCCATTGCCAATCAAGCCTTTACACGTTTTGCAGTCCGATGTTAGCTTCTACGCCTTCAACTTGCTTCAGGCTAGCTTCGGCGGGCGTCCCGCCAACCCGGAGACCACATCGCGGTGGAACTACTGAAGTTCTGGCGGATTCTCCTTCGCCGCTGGGCGTTCGTCGTGCTGACCGCCGCCGGAGTCGTCGCCCTGACGATGGTCGTCTCCCTGAAAATGGACAGGGTGTATGCGAGCAAGGCTCGCATCCGGCTGGAAAAAACGAGCGAGTCCTCGACGCTCGTGCCCGGTCTGAGTCCAGAATTCGGCGCATTCCAGAACATCGTCCAGAATCCCGCCTACACCGAGGCCACCGCCGTCGGCTCGGGCGAGGTCCTCAACCCGGTCATCGACAGCCTGAACTTGATGCGGCGCGTGACGTGGCTGGAGCGCGTCACCGGCAAGCGCCCGGTGCAGCGCCGCTTGCGCGCCGACGAACTGGTGAGCGAGTCGTTCCTGACGGGGTTGCTGCAGGAGCGCATCGTGAGCGTGGCGAACGTGGCGAACACCGACGTCATCGAAATCACTGCCTACGACACCTCTCTGACCGGCGCGATGACGCTCGCCAACGCGGTCACCCGCAGTTACGTGAATTTCATGCAAAGCCTGAAGAATTACGAGAGCGACGAAGGCATGCGCGGCCTCAACCGCCAGCTGATCATCGCCAACGAGGAATTGGCGCGGAAGCAGCAGATGCTCCGGGATTTCCAGGAGCAACACCACTTGATCAACGTGGACGAGCAGAGCAAGTCCGCCGTCACCCAGCTGGCCACGCTCCAGAGTCGGCTCGCCGACGCGCGCCGGCGGCTCCAGAGCACCCAGGAGCGCCTGGCGGAGCTGCGCGTCGACGTCACCAAGCTGCGCGAGCCGCAACCGGTAACCCAGCAAGTGGAATCGAGCCCTCAGATCCAGGACCTGCTCACCCGCCTGTCGACGCTCAATGCCCAATTGCAATCGCTGTTGGCGACGCAGACTCGCGAGCACCCGCAGGTCCGGGCGATCGAGAAGCAGATCGACGAGACGGGGACGGCGCTACAGACCGAGGTGCTGCGCAACTTTTCGATCGTGATCGCCGACCTCAAGGCCGAGATCAGCCAGTTCAATCGCGATATCTCCGGGCAGCAGGTCACCATGAACCTCCTGCCACAGCAGGAAGTCCGTCTGGCGAATCTCCAGCACGAAGTCGACAGCGCGCAGAAGAACGTCCTGGCAATCCAGGCCAGCCTCAACGCCGCGCGCGGCGCGCGCGGGCTCAATCTTTCCAACATCACGGTGCTCCAGTGGGGTCCCTTGCCGGACCCGCAGAAACCCTACTATCCGACACCCGGCCTGTATCTGGTCACCGCGCTTTTCGTCGGCCTCCTGCTGGGAATCGGGCTCGCCTTCCTCGCCGACTACATGGACCAGTCCTATCGGACTCCCGCGGGGGTGCAAGCGGGGTTGCACTTGCCGTTGGCCGGCATGGTGAACGATCCCGAGGCGGTCGCCAGCGCGCCGCGCGGGCAGGCCCTGTCGGAATCGGGCGCGTTGGAACTCGGGCACAACGTGTCAAGGCTGTTGGGCGAGGGTAAGACCGTTCTGTTGCTGTCCTCGGCGGTCCCGAAGGACCGCAAGTCCCCGGTGAGCGCGGTGCTGGCCACGGCGCTGGCGCGGCGCGGCATCCGCACCGTGCTGGTGGATCTGGATGCGCACGCGCCTGCGATGGCAGACGCGACGGCGACGCCGGGTGTCAGCGCGATTCTGTACGACGGCATGTCCGCGCTCGATGCTGCGCGCCCGGCGGCGCAACCCAACCTGTCGTATGTCGGGCTCGGCACACGCGGTCCCGAGATCGTCACCGAGCTCGACTCCCCGCAGTTGGTCCGGGCAATCGCGGCGTACCGTGCGGGCTTCGAGGCCGTGATCCTCAACGGACCGCCGCTGCTGCCCAATGGCGAGGGCATCGCGCTCACCTCCGCGGTGGACGCCGTCCTGTTGGTCATTGGCTTGAACCGCACCCAGGCGCCGACCATCGCGCAGGCCAAGCGTCGTCTCGAAGATGCCGCGGCCCCGGTCGCAGGCCTCATCCTCAGCATGGATAGCAACCGCCCCTTCTGGAGGTGATGATGTCCCCCAGCGCACCGGCTAGCTGGACGCGCGCGCGCCGCACGCGCGTGGTGTCGACGATGCTGTTCCTCGGCCTGCTGCAGTGCGCTTCCGCGGCGTGTCAGGCCCAGGGGCGCGGCGCCCGCGGCGGCGCCGATCGCGGTGCTGTGACCGAGCGGGTGAAGGAACTCGTCGACGAAATCGAGAGCGCGCGCAAGGCGGGCTACGATGTCACGGCCGCCGAGGGATTGCTCGGGGACCTCCGTGCCGCCTTGGCGCAGCGGGACAGGGCCGAGGCCCAGCGCATCGGTGCCCGGATTCGTCAATTGCTCGCCGACGCCCCGCGGCAAGCCGCTGGCACCCCCGTGCCGTCCGCGAAGCTGTGGTCGCCGCTGACCGTGGGCCCCGGGCCGACGACGTGGGAGCGGTCCGCGCCACGGTTTGGCCTGCTCGATGCGTACATGAACACGGGGTTGCCGCTCGCCCAGCGGTACGTGCGCGACCTCGGCGTCCAGTGGGTACGCCTCGGCGCCCCGCGATCCGGCGCGCTGAACTGGGGCACCGTCGAGCGCACGCCGGGACGATTCACCTGGGGCCACACCGACAGCATCCTCGACCTCGCCCGCGCCGCGGGCGTCGAGCCGATGATCACGCTCGGCATCACCAATCCGCGAGATGCGGCATCCTGCGGAGGGGGCCGCAAGGAGCGCCAGCTCCCCTGCAACATGCAAGCCTACAAGGCATTCGTGCGGGCGGCCGCCACCCGCTACTCCGGACGCGTGCGCGCGTGGCAGGTGTGGAACGAGCCGGATGACACCGGCCACTGGGACGACACGCCGGAGCACTACGCCGACCTTGTCATCGCCACCTCAGACGCAATCCGCGAGGCCGATCCCGCCGCGCGCGTCGTGCTGGCCGGGATGCGCCACCGCGAGTTCCTGGAGGCAGTCGTGGCGCGGCTGGTGCGCGTGCGCCCCCGTACCCAGGTCGTCGACGCCTTCGATGTCCATTTCTTCGGCGTGGTCCGCAACGGCGGCTCCTCGGTACAGAGACTATTCACCAGCTATCGCGAGATCCAGCCCCTGGTTGAAATGTATCGCCAAGTCACGCGCGGCACCATCTACGCCCAAGCGCCGCTGTGGGCCACCGAAACCGCGACCTACTCCGATGCGCCCGGGCAGCGCTGGCCTCCGCAGGCCGAGCGCGACCAGGCGCGCGACCTGGTGCGGCGGTTCGCGTTCTCCTTCGCCGTCGGCGTCGAGCGGGTGAGTTGGGCGTCGCTCGTCGAGTGGACCACGTGGCGCGGGCGCAACGTCGAGTTCAACCACGTCGGGCTGGTGCGCAATCCGGCGCATGGCGCCGGGAGTTCTCCCAAGCTCGCCTACTCGACGTACCGGCACCTGATCGAGCGCGTCGGCGATTTCACCTCGGTCAGCCGGCTGGATGCACCGAGCTGGGTGACGGCGCTGCGCTTTTCGACGCCGGGCGGCCCCGTACTGGTGGTGTGGTATGATCGATGGGCCAGCGGCTCCCCTGCCACGCTGACCGTCCGCTTGCGAGTCGATGGCTCCCGCGCGACCGTGGAACGCGCGGTGCCGGCGCAGCTTCCGCGCGGCCTCAAGCCGGCCACGTTCAGCCGGTCGATCATGCCGGTGCACGATGGCGTGCTCACACTCCAGCTGGGCGACGATCCCGTCTACGTGCTGTCGCGCTTTTAGTACCCGGGCTGTCGCGGCGAAGGGGATTTCATGAGCACGGTATCCACGGACAGCAATACGCCAGACTTGCGCCTGTCGACGTCCACGGCGGAGCCGGGCACCCCGCGCGTCCTGTGCATCGGCCTCGACGGCGCTACATTCGACCTGATCAAGCCGTGGGCCGAGCAGGGGCACCTGCCGACGCTGCGACATCTCCTCGAGACAGGCGCGCACGGCCTGCTCCGCTCCACCGTCCAACCCCTGTCCCCGCCTGCGTGGGCCTCGTTCTACACGGGGGTGAATCCGGGCAAGCACGGCATCTACAATTTCTACGAGAACAATCCGGAGACCTATGAGATCCGGATGCTCAACTTCAAACGCTGCCTCGCCCCCACTCTGTGGAATCATCTCTCGCGCCTGAAGCGTCGCGTGCTGGTTGTCAACGTGCCGATGACCTACCCGCCGGAGAAGGTGAATGGTTACTTCGTCGCCGGCTTCGACACCCCGAGCGACGAGAGCGAGTTCACCTGGCCCCGCGATCTGCGCGCCACGCTGCAGCAGGAGTACGGCTACAAGATCGACTGCTACGTCCGCGAATACCAGGGACCCGGCATCGATCCCGCCGAGACGATGCGCAACTTCTCGCGCGACATCATCGAGATCGAGAAAATCCGAACGCGGGCGATGGTGGACCTGCTCGCCCGCGAGCGCTTCGACTTTGCGATGCTCACCTTCACGATGACTGACCGCGGGGCACACCACTTCTTCGGCCCGATGGTGCATGAGGATCCCGCAGTAGGCCACACGCTACTCGAGATCTACAAGGCGGTCGACGCAGGCATCGCACAGATCCTCGCGTATGCCGACGACAACACCACTGTCCTGGTGGTGTCCGATCACGGCACCTGCGAATTCAAGCGGGTTTTCTTCCTCAACAACTGGCTCAGGCAAGCCGGCTACCTGACGGATGTGCGCAGCGACGCGCTGACCCAAGGCGTCCCGCTCCGCAAGCGCCTCGCCCTCGGCGCCTTCTTCCTGATGCGGTCCCTGCTGCCCAAGCCCGTCCGCGAGATACTCAAGCGCCGCAGCAAGGGATTGCGCGAGACCCTGCACAAGGAACTCGGGGCGTCCCCGATCCTGTGGGAGAAGACGCGCGCGTTCGCCGAGCATCTCTCCGGGAACGTCTTCATCAATACGCGCGGGGTCTTCGGGAAAGGCATCGTCGAGCCCGGCGCGGAGTACGAGCGCCTCGCAGAGGAAATCCGCGGCCAGCTGGCCGCGATCATCGACCCGGACACCGGCAAGCCCCTGTGCGCCCGCGTCTGGCGGCGCGAGGAGCTGTATTCCGGACCGGCGCTGGCGAAGGCACCGGATATCCTGATGGAACTGGCCGACGGGTACGAGGTGGTCAGTGAACTGCAGGAGGGACCGGCGCGGCTTGGCGAGGGGAAGCGCGAGTTGTTCCGCACCGTCGACCGCGGCTATCTGTCGGGTGCGCACAC
>JBKJUD010000234.1:0-4104 GCA_046590735.1 Candidatus Eiseniibacteriota bacterium
CCTGCGGCGCCGCCGCACAATACCATGCGGCCATCCCCCGGCACCACCAGCGGGGCCCGGGTAACCGGGGGATGGCCGCATGGTATTGTGCGGCGGCGCCGCAGGATGCCGGCGCCCGGGCCGGGGATCCCACACGCGACCCGTCCGCCCGGCGCGGTCACTGGGAGCCCCGCATGAGCCAGGATGTCGACAAGAAGCCGACGCTCGTCGTGGTATCCGAGGTGAAGTGGCGCCACCTGCGCACCCGCAAGCAGTACCTGCTGTCGGCGTGGCCCGAGGGATGGGAGATCATCTTTCTCGAGCCGATCGCTTTCGGGCAGGCCAACAGCTTCACCTGGCGCCGCGATGGCCGCGTGCGCTACGCGACGGTCCCGTTCCTGAAGGCGGGCACCACCAGCGGCCCCTATGAGCGGCTCACGGCCACGGGGCTCGGCCGGGCGGTTCTCTCCGCGCTGGCGGGGATCTGGACCCGCATCCTGCTCCGATTCTGCGACACCGGTTTCCCGCGCCGGCGATTTCTCCTCGTCTCCAATGTGCTGGCCTGGCCGTCGGTATCGTGGCTCGCGCGGCGGCTTGCGGTGTACGACATGAACGACGACGTGATCGGCTTCCATCCCGATCTGGCCTGGGTGGCGGACGCCGCCCGCCGCACGCTGCACGACACCGACCTGACTGTGGCCTGCTCGCGCGGATTGGCAGCGCGTGGCCGGGAGGACGGCGCCGCGGAGGTCATGGTCATCGGCAACGGCGTGGACGCGGCGGCACTGGTCCCGCCGGCTGACGCCCGGGACGCGCCGGGTCATCCCTGTCTCGGCTACATGGGGGCGCTGGGTCCGTGGATCGACTTCCCACTGCTCCACCGCCTCGTGGCCGATCCGGCCATCGGCAGCCTGCTCATCGTCGGGCCGGTGCAGCCGGTGGTGCAGGCCGAGATGGACGCGCTGGCCGCGGCGAACCCGAAGGTGCAGGTGATCGGGCGGGTGCCGCACGAGGAGGTGCAGGGCTGGCTGCGCGCGTTCGATGTCGCCCTGATCCCGTTCCTGCGATCGCGGCAGACGGATGTGCTCAATCCCAACAAGCTCTATGAGTATTATGCGGCGGGCGTCACGGTGGTAACGTTCGACCTTTCCGAGGAGCTGCGGGATGAGCGCGACCGGCTCTACCTCGCGCGGGATCACGAGTCGTTCGTCGCGGCGGTGCATCGCGCGCTCGCCGCGCCCATCGATCCGGAGGCCCTGCGCCGCTTCGCCGCCGCCAACACCTGGCAGGCCCGCGCGACGCGCTATGCCGAGGAACTGCTCGCGCGCCCCGGCGCGCGCCACTCGTCCACGACAGGAGATGCACGGTGACCGAGAAGACGACCCCCGCCCCCGAGCCGCGCCGGACCAAGCCGCGCGGGACGACGGCGGGCGGCAGCCGGCGTGCGCGCCGCGCCGCGGCGGCGGGCAGTGGGGGCGGCATGTCACTCTCCGCGCGCCAGCGGCTGTGCCTGTGGCTGGTGGTGCTGGCCGTCGTCGTGTACTTCGCGGGGCATCTGTTCGGCGGCGTCGAGTTCAACTCCGCTGACGCCACCGCCCCCGCCGGCTTCGCCAAGGTGGGCGCCGAGGAACTGGCGCGTGGCGTGTACCCGCAGTGGAATCCCTACATGTTCGTCGGCATGCCGTCCTTCGGGAGCCTGCTGTACAACCCCAATGTGTTCGTGCCCGACATGATCCTGGGCCCGGTGTCGAACTTCCTGCACCTGCCGGCCGATGCCTGGCTGATCTTCTACTACCTGGTCATGGGGCTCGGCATGTTCTGGTTCCTGGTGCGTGAGAGGCTGGCGCCAGAGGCCGCGCTGGTAGGCGCGCTGGCGCTGGTGTTCACGCCGAACCTGATCGCCGTCGGCGCCTTCGGGCACGGCAGCCAGTTGGTGTGCGATGCGTTCATCCCGCTGGCGTTGCTGGCGGTGGCCGAACTGTTCCGCAAGCCGCGCGCGGTGGCCCTCGGTGGGCTGGCACTGGCGCTGGGCCTGCAACTCTTGCGCGCGCACATCCAGATCTTCTATTACACGCTGCTGCTGGTCGGCCTCTATGCAGTGGTGCAGACGATCACCACGATGCTCACCACCCGAGACGGCAAGCGCGTCGGCATGGCGCTCGGCGGGCTGGTGGTGGCGGTGGCGCTGGCCGGGATGATCGGCGCGGTGCTGGCGTTGCCCGTGCAGGATTACGCGGCGCACTCGATCCGCGGCGCAGGCCCAGGTGGCGGGATGTCCTACGCCTCGGCGACCGGGTGGAGCATGTCGCCGCGCGAGGTGTGGACGTTCCTGGTGCCCAGCGCGCTCGGCTTCGGTGGCGCGACCTACTGGGGCACCATGCCCTTCACCGATTACCCGAACTACATGGGCCTCGGCATCCTCGTGCTGGCGGTGCTGGGTGTGGCCTACGCGCGACGCTATCGCGCGTTCTTCGCGGCGACTGCAGTGTTCGCGCTGGTGTTCGCGCTGGGCAAGCACTCGGCGCTGTACAACTTCGCCTACGAGCACCTGCCGTACTTCAACAAATTCCGCGTGCCGGTGATGATTCTCGTGCTGCTGCAGGTGGCGGTGGCAGGGCTGGCGGCGTTCATGCTCAGTCGCGCCGCCGAGGACGCCGAGGGCGAGGACGCGCCCGCCGACGCGCATCGCATCGGACGCGTGCTGGTGGGCGCCGGTGCCGCGGTGGGGGTGATCGGGCTGGGCTTCATGCTGGTGCGCGGCGGATTCGCCGAGGGCTACCTGTCCGCCGCCGCCGCCGCGCTCGGCGCGCGCGGTGTACCGCCGGAATCCACCGGGCAGGCTGCGGGCATGGCGTGGGACCTCGTCGGCGCCGATGTGCCGCGCGTCGCGCTTCTGGCTGCGGCCGCGCTGGTGGCGACGGGCTTGCTGGCGCTGCGCAAGCTGCCGCGCAGCGTGTGGATGGCGACGGTGGTCGTGGTGGTGTTGGCCGATCTCTGGGTGGTCGATCACAAGCTGGTGGCGCCTGTCTCGGGCCATCGCGGCGATCGCTCGGCGACCCAGGCGGCCGACGACGTCTCCGCGTTCCTGGTGCAGCAGCCCGGCCAGTTCCGCGTGTTCCCGATGGACGGCAAGGACTTCGGCGACAATCGCTGGTCCGGCTATCGCATAGCCTCCATCGGCGGCTATCACGCCGCCAAGCCGCTGCTCTACGACCAGCTCTATCAGGCGACGAACGGCTTCGGAAACCTGAACGTGCTCAACATGCTCAACGTCGAGTACTTCATCTCGCCGCAGCAGTTGCCGCCGTATCCGTTTCTCACCTTGGTGCACGACGGCTCGCGCAAGGTCTATCGCAACCAGATCGCGATGCCGCGCGCGTGGTTCGTGCCGGCGGTGAAGCCGGTGGCCGATGACAAGACGGCACTCGCCGCGGTGATGGACTCGACCTGGAATCCGCAGGCCAGCGCGATCGTGACCGCGGCGCCCGCCGGCGCGCTGCCCGCCACGCTTGGCCCCGGCGAAGCGGCGGTGACGCGCTACGACGTCAACGAGGTCGAATTGACGGCGACCGCGCCGCAGGGCGGCTTCCTGGTCATCAGCGAGGCGTGGTATCCCGACTGGAAGGCCACCATCGACGGCAAGGCGGTGGAGATGGTGCAGACCGACTTCATGCTGCGCGGGATGGCGGTGCCGCCGGGCGCCCACACCATCCGCATGACATTCGCCGCCGCGTCGTTCCACACGGGCAAGGCGCTCAGCCTCGCCGGCGGTCTCATCTCCCTGGCGTTGTTCCTGACGCCGCTTGGCCTCGGGTGGTGGCGGAGGAAACGCGCGGCGTGAAGCTGGTCGTCATCGTCCCCACCTACAACGAACGCGACAATATCGGGCCGCTGCTCGACGTGCTGTTGTCGTTGCCGATCGACGACCTGCAGGTCATCGTCGTCGATGACAACAGCCCCGACGGCACCGCGGACTGCGCCGCCGAGCGCGAGGCGCTCACGCGGGGCCGCGTGCGGCTGCACAAGCGCGCCGGCAAGATGGGGCTGGGCTCGGCGTACGTCGCCGGGTTCAAGCTGGCGCTGTCGATGGGGGCGGACCTGGTGTTCGAGATGGACGCCGACTTC
>JBKJUD010000133.1:0-3259 GCA_046590735.1 Candidatus Eiseniibacteriota bacterium
ATCACCGTCAACGAGAACTACCAGGCCAGCGTCGGCCACATCTACGCGGTGGGCGACGTGATGGGCTATCCGTCGCTGGCGTCCACCGGGATGGAGCAGGGCCGCATCGCCGTGTGCCACGCCTATGGGCTCGAGGCGAAAAGCATGCCCGCGCTGTTTCCCTTCGGCATCTACGCGGTGCCCGAGCTGGCGTGGGTGGGCGCGACCGAGGAGGAACTCACCGCGAAGTCGGTGCCCTTCGAGACCGGCATCGGCCGCTACCGCGAGACCGCGCGCGGGCAAATCCTCGGCGACCACGACGGCATGCTCAAGATCATCTTCCACCTCGAGACACGGCATGTGCTCGGCGTGTGGGTGCTCGGCACGCACGCGGCGGAACTGGTGCACATCGGCCAGACGGCGATGGCGCTGGGCGGGACGCTCGATTTCTTCGTCAACAACGTGTTCAACTATCCGACGTTGGCGGAGTGCTACAAGGTGGCGGCGCTCGACGGCATCAACAAGTTGCGCAGCCTCGATCACAACGCGCCGGCGGTGACGTCTGACATCGACGACGCCGGGACGCGCGCCGCCTGATCAGGCCATCGACCCGCCGGCCGAGAGGCCGCGGATGAGAAAATCGAGCCCGGCGCGCACCAGCACGCCGGGCTCGACGCTGTCGGGATCGTGCTGGCGAAACGTGAAGCGCTGCGTGGACGCCATCTCCACGATCGCGAACAGCACCTCCGCGAAGGCCGCGGCATCCACGGGGCGGAATTCGCCGCGTTCCACCCCGTGCTGCAGGATCGTCGCGACCAGGCGCCGCCCGCGCCCGAGCACCTCGGTCGCGTAGAAGGCGGCCAGCTCGGGAAAGTGCGCGCCCTCGATCTGCATGAGGCGGGTGATCGCGGCCATGTCGGCTTCGCCGAGCCGCCGCCAATACTCGTCGAGCAGGATCACCAGCAACTCGCTGGCGGCTCCCTCGAAGCCGGCCGCGGTCTGCTCGGCGTCGGCGAGGAACGGCCCGATGGTGTCGCGCACCACCTGCACGAACAACGCTTCCTTGTTCCGGTAGTAGAGATAGATGGTGCCCTTGGTGACGCCGGCGCGCTTGGCGATGTCCTCGAGACGGGTGGAGCGAAACCCCCGCGAGACGAACGCATCGCGCGCGGCGGCGAGGATCTCGGCGGGCCTGTCGTGTTTTCGGCGTTGCCACTTGCCGGATTGGTCTTCTGCACGCTCGGGGTCGGACACCACACACTCCTGGAGGGCGGACGGGGCGCGGGAAATTACGGTCGCGCGAGTAAGGTACTACCAAGCCCGTCGTAGGCAAATGCCAAATAGTGATCCCCGCCCGCGGCAGGCTAATCCTGCGGCGCCCAACTGGCCTTGCGCTTTTCCAGGAAGGCGGTCAAGCCCTCGCGCGCTTCCGGTGTGGCGCGCTGGTCCGCGATCTCCTGCGGTGTGCGCTGCCGCGCGTCCTCCATGCTGGCGGTGGCGATGAAGGGGACCAGCCGCTTGATGCGCGCCTGTGCCAGCGGCGCCCCGTCGAGCAGGCGGCGGGCGATCGTGGCGACCTGCGCGTCGAGTTCCTCGTCGGCGACCACGTGCTGCACCAGTCCCACGGCCCCGGCCCGCACCGCGTCGAAGCGCTCGCCGGTGAGGAACAGCTCGCGCGCATGGCGCTCGCCGATGCGCCGCACCACGTAGGGACTGATCATCGCCGGCAGGATCCCCAGGCGCACCTCGCTGAGCGAGAACACCGCGGAGGTCGCCGCCACCGGGATGTCGCCCGCCGCGGTCAGCCCCACCCCGCCGCCGTACACGCCGCCGTGGCAGCGCACGATCACCGGCTTGGGGCAATCGTATATCGCCGCGAACAGCGCGGCGAAGGTGGTGGCCGCGGCGATGTTCTGCTCGCGGGTGAAGTCGCCGGCCGCGCGCATGTCGCGGATGTCGGCGCCGGCGCAGAAGTCCGGCCCGCGGCCGCCCAGCACGATGACGCGCGTGGCGTCCTCGGCGCCCAGATCGCCGAAGCTGGCGGCGAGGTCCGCGATGAGTTGCGTGTCGAGCGCGTTGCGCGCGTCGGTGCGGGCGAGCCAGACGTGGGTGATGGGGCCGTGGCGTTCGATCTCGAGCATCGGGTCTCCGGGCAATGCGGGCGCGGCGTCCGGGACGCCGCGCGCGAACCTACATGCGGAACACGCCGAAGCGCGTTGGCACCGTGGGCGCGTTGTAGCACGCCGACAGCGACAGGCCGAGCACGTCGCGCGTCTGCGCCGGCTCGATGATACCGTCGTCCCAGAGTCGCGCCGTCGAATAGTAGGGCGAGCCTTCGGCCTCGTACTTCTCGAGCGTCGGCCGCTTGAACTCGGCCTGTTCCTCCGCCGTCATGTCCTGGCCCTTGGCGCGCAGCTGATCGAGCTTCACGGTGAGCAGCACGTTTGCCGCCTGGTCGCCGCCCATCACGCTGATGCGCGCGTTCGGCCACATGTAGAGGAAGCGCGGCTGGTAGGCGCGCCCGCACATGCCGTAGTTGCCGGCGCCGAAGCTGCCGCCGATTACCACGGTGATCTTGGGCACCGCGGCGTTGGCCACCGCGTGCACCATCTTGGCGCCGTCCTTCGCGATCCCGCCGCGCTCGTAGTCGCGTCCCACCATGAAGCCGGTGATGTTCTGCAGGAACAGCAGCGGGATGTTGCGCGCGCAGCAGAGCTCGATGAAGTGCGTCGCCTTCAGCGCCGACTCGCTGAAGAGGACGCCGTTGTTCCCGATGATCCCCACCGGCTGCCCGTGGATGCGCGAGAAGCCGCACACCAGGGTCTGCGCGTATTCGCTCTTGAACTCGCGAAAACGCGATCCGTCGACGAGGCGCGCGATGACCTCGCGCACGTCGTAGGCCTCGCGGAAGGTGCGCGGCAAGACGCCGTAGAGCTCTTCGGTCGCGTAGAGCGGCTCCTCGGGCTCGGCGAGGACGCCGGCCGCGCGCGGGCGCTCGTTGAGATCGGCGACGATGGCGCGCGCGAGCTCGAGCGCATGTGCGTCGTCGGCGGCGAGGTGGTCGGCGACGCCGCTCTTGCGCGTGTGCACCAGCGCGCCGCCGAGGTCTTCGGGCGTCACGTCCTCGCCGGTGGCCGCCTTCACCAGCGGCGGGCCCGCGAGAAAGATGGTGCCGGTGTTGCGCACGATGATCGTCTCGTCGCTCATCGCCGGAACGTACGCGCCGCCCGCGGTGCACGAGCCCATCACCACCGCGAGCTGCGGGATGCCGCGCGCGCTC
>JBKJUD010000147.1:0-3256 GCA_046590735.1 Candidatus Eiseniibacteriota bacterium
CGTGCTGGTGACGGTCGCCCGGATGCTGGCGCCGTTCATGCCGTCCGTCGCCGAGGATCTCTATCGCGCGCTGGTGGCCGAGGGCGACCCGGCGGCGCCGCGCAGCGTGCACCTCACCGACTTCCCGCTGCCGGTCCCCGGCCGCCGCGACCCCGCGCTCGAAACCGACATGGATACCATCCGCACGCTGGTCGAACTGGGCCGCGCGGCGCGGTCGACCAGCGGCCGCAAGGTGCGCCAGCCGCTGAGTCGGCTGCTGGCGGCGCCGGCGAGCACCGGGGTGCAGCGCGCACTGGGCCGCCTGGGCGACATCGTCAGCGACGAACTCAACGTCAAGTCGCTGTGGGCGGTGAGCGCCGAGGAGATCGTGCAACTGCGCGCCAAGGGGCTCAAGAGCCAGCTCGGGCCCAAGCACGGCAAGCGCGCGGCGCTCGTGATCGAGACGCTGGCGCAGGTGCCCTCGCACGACGTCGAGATCCTGGCGCGCGGCGAGTCGTTCTCGCTGATGGTGGAAGGCGCCGAGGTGGCGATCGCGCCCACCGATGTCGAGATCCTGCGCGAACCCAAGCCCGCCACCGCGATGGCGGCCGGCGGCGCCTACACCGTCGGCCTCGACACGCGGCTGACGCCGGAGTTGCAGGCCGAGGGCATGGTGCGCGAGTTCGCCCACCGCGTGCAGACCGCGCGCAAGGCCGCCGCGTTCCAGGTCACCGATCGCATCGCCATCCGCTACGCCGCGAGCCCGGGCCTGGCCGCGGCGCTGACCACGCACGCCGACACCGTGTGCGAGGAAACCCTGGCCGTCTCGCTCGGCTCGTCCCTGCCGGACGGCGAGGGTGAGGCGTGGTCCTTTGACGGGGAGGACGTCCGCGTGACGATCGCACGCGCCGGCGGCGCCTCCGCAGCACCAGGCAAGGAGACAGCATGAATGCCAAGGATGTGAAGCACTTCGAGGAGCGACTCCTCGCCGAGCGCGAGCGCCTGATGACCGCGTTCGGCAACCTGCAGGAAAGCATTCGCAACGCGCAGCGCGACGGCGCCGGCGACCAGTCGGCGTACGCCTCGCACATGGCCGACCAGGGCACCGACTCGATGGAACGCGAGAAGCAGTTCCTGTTCGCCAGCGCCGAGGGCCGCGAGCTGACGCAGATCGAGGAAGCGCTGGGGCGCGTGTACCGCAGCGAATACGGCTACTGCCTGAGTTGCCGCGGGCCGATTGCCCGTCCACGCCTCGAAGTCGTGCCGCATGCCGAACTGTGCATCACCTGCAAGGAGAAGCAGGAGCGCACCCGGGGCACGGAATTCTAGTGCTCCGCCGCCGGCTGACAGTGGGGATCGTCCTCGCGGTCTTCGCCCTGGACTTCCTGACCAAGGCGTTGGTCAGCCGCTTCATGTTCGTCGGCGAATCGCGCTGGCTGGTGCACGGCTGGGCGGCGCTGACCTACGTGCGCAACACCGGCGTCGCGTTCGGGCTGTTCCCGGGCAAGCGCGCGTCGTTCATCGTGCTCTCGCTGATCGGCATCGGCGCGGTCGTCGCCTACCTCCTGCGCCACCCGCCGCGGCTGAAGCGCGAGGCGTGGGCGCTCGGCCTGTTCCTCGGCGGCGCCTGCGGCAACCTGGTCGACCGCGTGCGCTGGGGCGAGGTGGTCGACTTCATCGAACTCGGCCCACCGCGCCACACCTTCGCGGTGTTCAATGTGGCCGACATGGGCGTGACCTGCGGCGTCGTGCTGCTGCTGGTCACCGCGGTCACCACGCGTCACCCGGCCGCGCCGCTCGAACTGGCCGATGACCCGGCGCTGCTCCCGGACGCCCTCGCGGGCGACGCCGTCGCGGACGCCCCGGTCGACGCCGGTGAGGACGCGCCCGCCGAACACGCCGCGATCCCACGCGCGGCCAGCGCCGACCCCACGTTCCGGTCTGTCGAACCGGCCGACCCCGGCGCGTAGGCTGCCCTCCGCCATGGCCGCCACCGTCGTCTCCGTGCCGCCCGAGGCCGACGGCCAGCGTCTCGATGCCTTTCTCGGCCAGGCGATTCCCGAGAGCTCGCGGACCGTGGTCGCGCGCTGGATCGGCGAGGGCCGGGTCGGGTGGCTCGACCGCGCGACGCGCGGCCACCAGGTCTCGCTCGCCCCGCGGGCCAGCGCCACCGTGCACGCCGGCGAGCGCATCGCGGTGGACATTCCCGCCGCGCGGCCGCCGGCAGCGCACCTGGTGCCCGAGGACATCCCGCTGGACATCGTCCACGAGGATTCCTCTCTGCTCGTCGTCAACAAGGCGGCCGGGATGACCGTGCATCCCGGCGCCGGACGCACCGCGGGGACGCTGGTGCACGCCCTGCTGGGACACACCGCCGCCCTCTCGCCGGGGTCCTCGCCCGAGCGGCCCGGCATCGTCCATCGGCTCGACAAGGACACCTCCGGCCTGCTCGTCGTCGCCCGCACCGAGGCTGTCCATCGGGCGCTGGCCGCGTCGCTGGCGGCCCACGACGTGCATCGCACCTATCGCGCGCTGGTGTGGGGGGCGCCGCAGCCACCGCGCGGCCGCATCGAGGGCGCACTGGGCCGCGACCCCGCGCACCGCCAGCGCATGACGGTGGTCACGCACGGCGGCAAGGAGGCGGCGACGCGCTACACCACGCTGGCCTCCGGCCCGCTGGTCTCGTTGCTGCAGCTCGAACTCGAGACCGGCCGCACCCATCAGATCCGCGTGCACTGCGCGGCGAAGGGATGGCCCGTGCTGGGCGACGCGACATACGGTGGACGCGAACGCGCGGTGACACGGCAGCCCCGGCCCAAGCTCCCCGAGGCCCGCGCGCTGCTCGAGGTCATGCCGCGCCAGGCCCTGCACGCGTGGCGGCTCGCCTTCACGCACCCCATCACCGGCGCGGCGATCGTCTGCGAGGCGCCCGACCCGGCCGATTTCCGCGCTGCCTGCGCGCTCGCCGGGTTGCACGCCGTGGACGCCGGCGCGTGATCCCGCCGATCCCCGCCACCGGGCGCATTCTGGCGATCGACTACGGCGGCCGCCGCGTGGGCGTGGCGGTCAGCGATCCCACGCGCACCATCGCGCAGGGCCAGCCGACGCTGCTGGTGCGCGGCTTCGACGACGCGGTGCGCCAGGTGCTCGCCGCCGCCGCGCAGTGGGAGGCGGTGTGCCTCGTGCTCGGCATGCCCTTCACGTTGCGCGGGGAGGAAGGCGACATCGCGCGCACCGTCCGCCGTTTCGCAGCCAGCCTCGCACGCCACGGCGCGCC
>JBKJUD010000375.1:0-3495 GCA_046590735.1 Candidatus Eiseniibacteriota bacterium
GCTCGGCCTGCGCCCGGTGGCAGCGCCGACGCGACCGTCAGGGGAAAGCTGGCGCCCCCGTCCACCGAGAGCCACAGATCGAGATGATCGATGTCGTCGTTTCCCCGGGTCACCGTCCACGCTGCGGGGGAGATCCGGCCGGGCACCACTTGCTCTCCGCCGTCGGGGAGCAGGAGGCGCGCGATCGGCGCCACGATCACGTCGAGCGCGTGGACCAGGCTGTCCGATCCGCCCGCGCCCCCGTCCACGACCCGCGTGTACGTGCCCACCGCCGCCTGACTCACGTGGAAGTCGGCCTCGATCGGAGGTGCCACTTCCGGCACCAGGGGATACCCGAGGACTGTGAAGCCAGACCGTAGTCGACCGGCCTCTTGCGCTCCCGCGTAGACGACCAAAATGAGCGATGTGGCTCGGCGCTTCCACCCGGCGGAGGACACAGCGCGGCGGTGCGGAAGGAGAGCGCAAGCCCGGCCGCGCGTCGCCCCGCACGTGCGACCACCTCGCGACGACGCTGTTGAGCCGGCCGCCGATGCGCGCGACGGCAGCGGAACTTCCTTGCGCAGCATGCGCTCTAGTTCGCTGCAGGCACCGCGCCCGCATTTCACGACGGATGGAGGATTACGCAGATGGCAGACCACGTCACTTCCAAGCCCTACGTCAGCGGGTTGTTCCGCGATCGCGACAGCGCCGAACGCGCCTACGACTCGCTGGTCGCTCGCGGCTACACGGCCGACGACATCGACCTCGTCATGAGCGAGGACGCGCGCAAGAAGCACTTTGGCCACGTGACGAGCGAGTCCGTGGAGACTGAGATGGGCAACAAGGCAATGAAGGGCGCCGGGGTCGGAGGCGCAATCGGGGTGACGGTCGGCGCGACGCTCGCGGCGATCGCTGCGGTCGGCACCTCGCTCGCGATTCCCGGGCTCGGCCTGGTGGTCGCCGGGCCGGTGGCGGCTGCGCTGGCCGGTGCGGGTGCCGGTGGTGCGGCCGGCGGCGTGCTGGGGTCGATGGTCGGCGCCGGCATGTCCGAGGAGCGCGTCAAGCGCTACGAGACCGGCCTGAAGGACGGCGGCATCGTCATGGGCGTCAAGCCGCGCAGTCCCGAGGACACGGAGCTCGTGGAGCGTGAGTGGCGCGAACACAGCGGCGAAGACATCTACGTGTAGTCCCGCACGGCGACGGCGGGAAGCCTGGCGAGGGCTCTCCCGCCGCGTCGCGGACTAGTCGTTGCCGGACTTGGCCCGGCGGTTCGAATCGAGGATGCGCTTGCGCAGCCGCAGCGAACTCGGCGTGACCTCGACCAACTCGTCGTCGTTGATGAACTCGATGGCCTGCTCGAGCGACAGCCTGCGCGGCGGCACCAGCCGCAGCGCCTCGTCGGCGCCCGAGGAGCGCATGTTGCTCAACTTCTTTTCCTTGGTGACGTTCACGGCCATGTCCATCTCGCGCGCGTTCTCGCCGATGATCATGCCCTCGTACACTTGGGTGCCGGGCTCGATGAAGATCTCGCCGCGCTCCTGCAGGTTGTAGATCGCGTAGCCGGTCGCCAGGCCGGCACGGTCCGCGATCAGCACGCCCTCGACGCGCGAGGGGATCGTCCCGCTCCACGGCTCCCAGCCGGCGAAGATGTGATTCATGATGCCGGTGCCGCGGGTGTCGGTGAGGAACTGCGAGCGGAAGCCGATCAGCCCGCGCGCGGGAATCTTGAATTCCAAGCGCACTCGGCCCGACCCGTGGTTGACCATCTTGGTCATCGTGCCGCGGCGGCCGCCGGCCAGCGAGATCACCATGCCCTGGTAGTCCTCGGCGACGTCAATGACCAGTTCCTCGATCGGCTCGAGCTTCTTGCCGTCCTTCTCGCGGGTGACGATTTGCGGGCGTGAGACCTGCATCTCGTACCCCTCGCGCCGCATCATCTCGATCAGGATCGACAGCTGCAGCTCGCCGCGGCCGACCACCGCGAACTGATCCGGCGAGCCGGTCTCCTCGATACGCAGCGAGACGTTGCCGAGCAGTTCCTTGAAGAGCCGGTCGCGCAGGTTGCGCGAGGTGACATACTGGCCTTCCTTGCCGCAGAACGGCGAGTTGTTCACGCTGAAGACCATCGACACGGTGGGTTCGTCGACGGCGATGGCGGGGATGGCGATCTTGTGCTCGGTATCGGTGATGGTGTCGCCGATGGTGGCCTGCTCGAGACCCGCGATGCACACGATGTCGCCCGCGGCGGCCTCGGCCACGTCGATGCGGCGCAGGCCGTCGAACATCAGCAGCTTGGTGATCTTGCCGGTCTGGACCTCGGCGTCCTCGCGCATGACGGTGACGACGTCCTGCGCGCGCACGCGGCCGTTGAACAGCCGCCCGATGGCGATGCGCCCGACGAAGTCCGAGGAGTCGAGGTTGGCGACGAGCATCTGCAGTGGCGCCTCGGGGTCGCCGTGCGGCGGCGGCACTTCCTCGATGATCGTCTCGAACAGCGGGCGCAGGTCCGTGCCCGGCACCGCGAGGTCGAGGCTGCAGGTGCCGGCGCGCCCGGAGGCGTAGAGCACCGGGAATTCCAGCTGCGCGTCGGTGGCGTCGAGGTCGATGAACAGGTCGTACACCTCGTTGAGCACCTCGGCGGCGCGCGCGTCGGAGCGGTCGATCTTGTTGATGATGACGATCGGCGCCAGGTGGCGGTCGAGGGCCTTGCGCAGCACGAAGCGCGTCTGCGGCAGCGGGCCTTCCGACGCGTCCACCAGCAGGATCACCCCGTCGACCATCGACAGCGTGCGCTCCACTTCCCCGCCGAAGTCGGCGTGGCCGGGGGTGTCGACGATGTTGATCAGGACGTCGTTGTAATGCAGGGCGGTGTTCTTCGCCATGATGGTGATGCCGCGCTCGCGTTCGAGGTCGATGTTGTCCATCGCGCGCTCGGCGACGCGCTCGTTGGCGCGAAAGGTGCCGCTCTGCTGCAGCATGGTGTCGACCAGCGTGGTCTTGCCGTGGTCGACGTGGGCGATGATCGCGATATTGCGGCGCTGGGCGTTGGCCACGGGCGCGTGATGACGGGAAAGAGTAGTTGGCATGCAGGCAGTCTAGCAGAATGGACCCCGGCGGACGGGTGCCGATGCGCGATCGGACCCGTCCGCGGGTGGGATCCATCGGTGGTGCGTCTGCCCTTCAGCTGGACGCCGCGTAGGTCTCGGCGACCCACACGCGCTCGAAGGTCAGGCCCGCGTTGCGGTACGAGGCCCGCACGGCCTCGGCATCCGGTGCGGTGAATTCGCACACCATGCGCAGCCGGTCGATGCCGAGATAGGTGCGCACCCAGGTGGCGCCGTGGGCCTGCAGGCACCCGTCGAGTTGCTTGCCGTCGCGCGCGTGGTCGTCGTCCGAGTACGGCGTGGTGAATGTCTGTTCGACGATCATGTGGACCATGAGCAATCCCTCCTCTAGGTGGGGTGCGTGTAAGCGAGTGCGTGCCGCCGGCGCCGCGGGGATCGGCGCCGGCCGATG
>JBKJUD010000190.1:0-2994 GCA_046590735.1 Candidatus Eiseniibacteriota bacterium
TGTGCTGCGCCAGCACATCGTCGCGATGGTGGCGATCGAGGAGTGGCACATCGATGCGCTGTTCGCGGTCGTGCGCCGCGCCGCGCCCTTCGCGCCGCTCAGCCGCGGTGTGTTCGAGCAGGTGCTCGACATGCTGGCGGGACGCTATCCCTCGGCGGATTTCGCCGACTTGCGGCCGCGCCTCACCTGGGAGCGCGCCACCGGCCGGCTCAGCGCGCGCGCCGGGGCGCGGCAGGTGGCGGTGACCAGCGGCGGCACGATTCCCGATCGCGGACTCTACGGCGTGTACATCGCCGGCGCGCCGCCGGGACAGGGCCGCGTCGGCGAACTCGACGAGGAAATGGTCTTTGAAAGTCGCGCGGGCGAGACCTTCCTGCTGGGCGCGACGACGTGGCGCATCGAGGAGATCACGCCGGATCGCGTGCTGGTCACGCCCGCGCCCGGCGAGCCGGGCAAGATGCCGTTCTGGATCGGCGACACGATCGGACGGCCGCTGGATTTCGGCCGCGCCATCGGCGCGCTGACGCGCACCGTGCGTGGCCTGGGACCGGAGGACGGCGCCACGTTGCTGCGCGAGCGGCACTGCCTCGATGACCTCGCCGCCGCCAACCTGGTGCAATATCTCGCCGACCAGGCGGCCGCGACCGGCGTCGTGCCGGACGATCGCACCCTGGTGGTCGAGCGCTCGCTGGACGATCTCGGCGACTGGCGGGTGGTCATCCTGTCGCCGTTCGGCGGGCGAGTGCATGCGCCCTGGGGATTGGCGATCGCCGAGACCCTGCGGCGCACGACGCACGCCGCGGTGGAAGTCCTGTGGACCGACGACGGCATTGTCGTGCGCTTCCCCGAGTCCGACGAGCCGCCGGCGATCGATCCGCTGTTCCCGCTGCCCGAGGAGGCGGAGTCGCTGGTGGTCTCGCAGCTCGGTGCGGAGTCGACGGCGGCGCGGGCCAGTGGCGACCGCGGCGCGCTGTTCGCCGCGCGCTTCCGCGAGAATGCGGCGCGCGCGCTGCTGCTGCCGCGCCGCGGCCCGGGCAAGCGGACTGCGCTGTGGCGCCAGCGCCGTCGCGCCGCCGACTTGCTGCAGGCGATCAGCGGCCATGGCGACTTCCCGATCGTGCTCGAAACCTACCGTGAATGCCTGCAGGATGTCTTCGACATGCCCGGCTTGCAGGATATCCTCGGCGCGATCGCGCGTCGTGATATCCGCGTGGTCACCGCGGACACCCGCACGCCGTCGCCGTACGCGGCGAGCGTGCTGTTCTCCTATGTCGTCAACTTCATGTACGAGGGCGACGCGCCGGTGGCCGAACGGCGCGCGCAGGCGCTGACCGTCGACCCGGCGCAACTGCGCGAGCTGCTCGGCGAGGCGGAGTTGCGCGAGTTGCTCGACCCCACCGTGCTGGACGCGTGCGAACTGTCGCTGCAGCATCTGGTCCCCGAACGCGCCGCGCGGCATCTCGATCACGCGCACGACCTGCTGCTGCACCTGGGCGATCTCACGCGCGCGGAACTTGCGGCGCGATGCGAGGGCGACGGCGAGGCCTGGATCGACGCGCTGCGGGACGCCCAGCGCGCGGTGTCCATCGGCCTGGGGGGCGAGACGCGGCTGATCGCGGTCGAGGACATGGCGCGCTACCGCGACGCGCTCGGCGCGCCGCCGCCGCCCGGCGTTCCCTCGGTCTTCCTCGAAGCGGGATCCTCCGCCGGCACGCCGCTGCGCGACCTCGTGGCCCGCTACGCGCGCACCCACGCGCCGTTCGTCGCGGCGGACATCGCCGCGCGGTGGGGGACCGCGCCCGCGGCGGTCGAGCGCGAGCTGGAGGCGCTGGACGCCGCGGGGCGCGTCGTGCACGGCGCGTTCCGTCCCGGCGGCAGCGGGCGCGAGTGGTGCGACCTGCAGGTGCTGTCGACGTTGCGCCAACGCTCGCTCGCGCGGTTGCGCCAGGCAGTGGAGCCGGTGGACGCGGAGGCGTTCGGGCGCTTCACGCTCGCGTGGCACGGCGTGATGGAGCCGCGCGACGGGGAGGCCGCGTTGCTCGAGGCGCTGGCGCAACTCGAGGGCGTGCCGCTGGCGGCCTCGGAATGGGAGGACGCGATCCTGCGCGCGCGCGTGCGCGACTATCGCCCGGAATGGCTCGATGCGCTGCTGCTCCGCGGCGCGCTGGTGTGGCGCGGGTCAGGCGCGCTGGGCGCGCGCGATGGCCGCTTCAGCCTGCATCGCGCCGATGCGGTGCCCTCGGAGACGGCGGGCCCGGCGCCGAGCGGCGACGTGCACGCCGCGATCCGCGCGGCACTCGACGCGCGCGGCGCCGTGTTTTTCCCGCAGCTGCTGGCGGCGACCGGGCGGACCGCTCCCGATACCCTCGACGCGCTCTGGGACCTGGTGTGGGCCGGCGAGGTGACCAACGACACGCTGCAGCCGGTGCGCGCGCACCTCGCCGCCGCGCGCGTCACGCGCCGTCCCCCGGTGCGATGGCGACAGCACGACTCCGCCGCGGCGCGCGGGCCGCGTCCCGGACCGAGCGCGCTGCCGGGCGCGGCGGGCGGCCGCTGGTCGCTGCTCGCGCACCTGGCGACGCCCACCACCCCGACGCGCCGCGCGCACGAGCGCGCGCTGCACCTGCTGGCGCGCGCCGGCGTCCTCACGCGCGATGCGCTGCGCGCCGAGGAGGTCCCGGGTGGGTTCTCCGCTGTGTACCCGGTGCTGCGCGCGCTCGAGGACAGTGGGGCGGTGCGTCGCGGCTACTTCGTCGCCGGGCTCGGCGCCAGCCAATTCGCGTGGCCGCGCGTCATCGAGCAACTGCGCGCCCACCGCGACGCGCCCGAAACAGCCGTCGCGACGCTGCTGGCCGCCAGCGACCCGGCGAATCCCTACGGGGCGACGCTGCCCTGGCCGGAGCATCCGCGCGGCACGCGGCCGCAGCGCGCGGTGGGCAGCAGCGTCGTGCTGGTGGATGGCGCCTGCGCCGCGTACCTGCCGCGCGGCGAGCG
>JBKJUD010000225.1:0-7829 GCA_046590735.1 Candidatus Eiseniibacteriota bacterium
CGCAGTCCGGCGAGAAAGCCGAGACGCCCGCCGCTCATGCGCAGGTCGGCGAGCGAGAGCACCTCGTCGGACTGCGCGCGGTGGCCGGCACCGAGGTGCGGGAGTTGCTCAGCAGCCCTGGCCTCTACATCTTTCTGCCGATCATCCTGATCCAGGTGCTCGGCACCGCGTTCACCGCGGTCGGGCCCTTCGACACGCCGCTGCTGTTCACGCCGGGATTCATGGCGGTGTCGATCACCGGCCAGCTCACCACCATGCTCTGCCTGCTGCTGCTGTTCTACACGGTGGAATCACTGCGCCGCGAACGCGGCGTCGGGCTCGACGGCATGCTGTACGCGACGCCGCTGCGCACCGGAGCGCTGCTGCTGGGCAAGGCGCTGGCCACCAGCGTCATCGGCGGGATCCTGGTCTCCGGGGCGCTGCTCGCTTGCCTGATCGCGATGGCGGTGCAGCACACCGTCCCCGTCGACCTCGTACCCTTCGCGCTGGTGTGGGGCCTGCTGCTCGTCCCCACGTTCCTGCTGTGGACCGCATTCGTCATGGCGGTGTACGCGATCGTCCACGACCGCTACGCCACCTATGCGATCGCGCTGGGCGCGCTGATCTTCACCGGCTATCGCGCAGTCACCGGACAGATCAACTGGGTGGGCAACTGGCCGTTGTGGAACGCGCTGCGCTGGAGCGACATCGCGACGTTCGAGGCCGACCGCGGGGCGCTGGCGCTGAATCGCATCGGCGCCGTCGGGCTCGCGCTATTCTTCCTGGCGCTGGCGGTGCGGGTATTCGCGCGCCGCGGCGCGGACCCGGTGCGTGTGCTGCACCGCCTGCAGCCGCGCCAGCTTGCCCTCAGCACCCTGCGGCTGGCGCCATATCTGGTGGTGCCGCTGGCCGCGGGCCTGCTGCTTGGATTCCAGGTCAGCGCCGGGTTCGAGGGGGGCAAGGCGAAGAAGGCGGCGAAGAACTATTGGGCGAAGAACCTCAAGACCTGGCTCGGCGCGCCCCTGCCTGACGTCGCGCGCGCCGACATCGCGGTCAAGCTCGACCCCGCGCACAGCGGCATCGTCAGCGACGGCGTCTTCACCTTGCGCAATCCCTTCCCCGCACCGATGGCCCAGATTCCGCTGACCGGCGGGCTGCACTGGCGCCACATCACGTGGACGATGAACGGGCGGCCGTATGCGCCGGAGGACCGGCAGCACCTGTTCGTCTTCACGCCGCCCACGCCGCTGGCCACCGGCGACAGCGTGGTGATCGGCTGGCACTTCGACGGCCACTTGCCCGATGGCGTGAGCAAGAACGGCGGGAATCAATCGGAATTCATCCTGCCCTCCGGCGTGGTGCTCACCGGCTTCAGCGCGAGCTTCGCGCCGGTGCTGGGTTTCTCCGAGGGCGTCGGCGAGGACAAGGACAACACGACCGATCCCAAGACGTATCCGCGTGACTACTACAAGGGGATCACGCGTGGCGCGTTCGGGGCCACCGCGTGGTTCCCGTCGCGCATCCGTGTCACCGTGCCCGCGGCGATGACTGCAAATTCTGTCGGCGTGTGCACCGCGAACACGGTGAAAGACGGCTGGCGCACGCAGACCTGGGAGAGCGATCACCCGGTCAAGATCCTCAACATCGTCTGCGGGACGTGGCAGGAGAAGCGCGGCACCGAGGGTACGACGGTCTTCTATTACGCGGGGCATCCCTGGAACATCGACGAGATGAGCCGCACGCTGGACGCATCACGCAAATATTATTCGGAGTGGTTCCTGCCGTATCCGTGGAAGGAACTCAAGCTCTCGGAGTTCCCCGGCATGGATGGCTACGCGCAGGGCTTCGGCACCGACATCACGTTCAGCGAAAACATCGGCTTCCTCACCCGCAACACCGTGAAGACCGACGCCACCTTCCTGGTCACTGCGCACGAGGCGGCACACCAGTGGTGGGGTAACATCCTGACGCCCTCCAGCGGCACCAACGGCGACTTCCTGTCCGAAGGCATGGCGCACTTCTCAACGCTGCTGCTGTTCGAACAGGTGCGCGGGCCACGCGGCCGCATGGAATTCGCCAAGGGCATCGAGAACCGCTACGCCGACCGGCGGCGCGTCGACTCCGAGCGCCCGATGTACGACGTCGACGGCAAGCGGCCGTCCGATACCACGGTGATCTACGACAAGGGCGGCTGGGTGTTCTGGATGCTCTATGACTTCATGGGGCACGGGCGTGCGCTGGCCGGCGTGCAGCACTTCATCCGCGTGTGGAGCGTCGGCGAGGACCACGCGGCGCTGCAGGACTTCGTCGCGGCGATGCGGCCGTACGCCGCCGATCCCGCAGCCTACGACGCGTTCGTGGCGCAGTGGTTCGATCGCGTGGAGGTGCCGCAGTACAAGGTGACCGACGCTCGCAAGGTGGCGCATGCCGGCGGCGGCTACGACGTGACGGTGACGGTGCGCAACGACGGCACCGGGCGCATGCCGGTGGAGATCGCCGCGACGACCGCCGGTGACCGGTGGGTCACGCCGAAGAATGCGCGGACGCCGGGCCGCTGGGCGCAGAACGCGGCGTATCGCGATGCGCGTGCCACCGTGACGCTGGGCGCCGGCGAGTCACGGCGCGTGACGCTGCGCTGTGCGTTTGCCCCGGCGAAGATCGTCGTCGATCCGGATGTGCGCGTGCTGCAGCTCAATCGCAAGCAGGCGGTGGCGTCGCTGTAGGCGGCGTGCCGTCGCCCTACGCGGGTGGTGGCGGGTCGTGATACGCGCGCGGATCCTGCCCGAAGAACTCCTCCATCAGCGCGAACAGCGCCGGGTGCCTGTCGTGCAGGGCATGCGGCGATTCGAAAAACGTCTCGGTGGCCACCGCGAAGAACTCCGCCGGGTTGGTGCCGCCGTACTCGTCGAGGACGGTGGGCCGTCCCATCAGCGTGTCGACGCGCAGGCGCTTGAACTCGGCGTCGAAGGTCGCAGCCCACTCGCGGTAGTGGCGCGCACCGGTGAGTTCGGGCATGCCGTCGGCGGCGCCGCTCTCGAAATCGAGTTGATGCGCGAACTCGTGATGCACGACGTTGCGGCCCGGGCTGAAGCCGCGCACCGCAGCGGCCACCGCGTTCCACGCCAGCACCAGCGCACCGCGCGGCGACGACTCGCCGATGCGCGGCATGATGTTCTCCTGGCCCACGCCGCCGCCCATCGGCTCGTACACGGGGGCGCTGTATCCCGTCGGATACAGAAGGATGCTGTCGAGATCCGGGTAGACATCGTCTGTGCGGCGCAGGATCAGCAGTGCAGCGTGCGCGGCGATGATCAACCGCATCTCCTCGGTGACCTCGAGGCCGTCGCACCCCTCGAAGTTCTTCTCGGCGAGGATGATCTGGATCGTGCCGTCGAGTGTGGCGCGCTCTGCGGGTGCAAGACGCGTGTAGAATCGGCAGGTGCGGGCGAGAAATTGCGACTGCAGCGGGGACAGCGGAATCGCGCGCAGGCGCGCGTGGCGACGGCGGCGCAGGAAGCCCAGCATCGGGAACCTCGGGGTGACGGCGGGACGCGCCTTCCGTGGCGGTCGCGCCGCTGGGTGAACGGCACGGGTTCGATGTCGCCGGATCCGCAATCGATGCGGGGGCGCCAGGATCGTGCGCACACATTCTGCCACATCCGGCCCGCGCGGCCGGAGATTTTCGGTGCGGCGCCGCAGCCTACTGCAACAGCGTGGACAGCGGGACGACGCTCACGCCCTCGAGCGCCAGCGAGTCCATCGCGGCGAGCGCCGCGTGGTAGGTCACGCTGTCGCCGCGGACGGTGAGGATCGCGCGGTGCGAACGCGGCAGCAGATCGCGCAGGACGCGCTGCATCGGCTCGCGCACGCCGTGCATCTCGCTGAAGCGGGCGTCGAGGCCCTGGTCGGCGGTGATCACCGCGGCGGCGAGCTGCCGGCCGACCTTGCGGCACACCGAGTCCGTCGTGACTGGAATCTCGAGGAAGTAGAGGCCGTGCTGTTGCAGCGCGCTGAGCGTCGCGGTCATCGTCGGCTCGTCCTGCAGGGCGAGCGAGCCCTCGCGGTTGGCGACGCCGCGCGCGCCGGGCACCGCCCTGAGCGCGTCCTCGACGACCTTGGCGATCGCGCGACTGGAGGCGTCGACGACGATGTCGCCGGGATTGCGGTTGCCGGTCTTCGCTTCCATCGGCAGGTAGAGCAGGATCTCGGCGCCGCGTGCGGCGAGGCCGCGGGCGAGCGTGTCGGCGCCGGCGGTCCCGGGGGCGATGGCGATGGCGCACGCGGTCTGCGCGGCGAGCAGCGGCGCGAGTTGCCGGGCGAGGGCGGGGGTAGCGTCGAGGAAGACGATGGCGAGACGCTGCTGCGGCACGCCGACGACCTGCGTGGCGGTGCTCACCAGCAACACGCTGGCGAGCGGTTCGCGGCCGGTGCCGACGGTCATGCGGACGGCCGGCGAGCCGGCGGCTTGCGTCTCGATCACGTCCCACACGACGCCGCCGAGCGCGCCGAGCGCGTCGGTGATCGCGAGGTTGGCTTCGGCGAGCGGAAGACGCGGCGGCAGCGTGACGACCCACGCGGAGTCGAGCGCCCGGTCCGGCGCGGCGGGGGCAATGGTGGCAGCGTCCACCGCGACGCGGGCGAGCCCGTGGCGCACGGTGGCGCCGAGTTCGCGCGTGGCGACGGCGCGCGAGTTGGTGACGCGCGAGGCCACAAGGAAGCGTCCGCGCGCGCTGCGGGTGAGCGCGAGGTACGTGGCCGCGCCGACGGCGGCGAGCAGCAGCACGACGACGAGCGTGCGGCCGGCGGCCGACGCGAGGAATGGAGTGCGGGAGGACATCGACGGGACGCTAGGGGCGGACGCCCGCAGCGTCAAGGATTGAGGGTCAGCGAGTGTACTGCGCCTTGATCGAGCCCCACGTGGTCGGGAGCACGGCGGCGGCGAACACCGGCTGATTCGCCGGCGGCGCGGTCTCGTCTTCCCACCGGATGATCTTCCATGCGCCGGCGGTCTGCGCGATGTAGAAGGAGGCTCCGCCCGTCGTCTGGTACAGCACGTCGCCCTTCTGCACCTTCAGCACGACGCCACGGATGGCGATCTTCATGGTGCCGGCGGGATCGCCCGGGACGGTCGATGCCAAGGCGGCCGCGGTGTCGGCGAGCGGAAACGTGAGCTCGATGCGGCTGACCGCTGGATCGGTCAGCAAGCCCCTCGTGCACGACGAGTCGGTGGACGCGCCCCAATACTGCGGGATCGTCGGGGTCGAGCTCTGCGGGTCGTAGTAGCGGAACGAGAAGCGCGCGGAGTCGAGGAGGGTCGCGTACTGGGTGGCGGCGGCCACACCGCGGGCCTGATACGCGAGCGCCAGGTTGGCGAGCGGCGCGGCCGCGGTGGTCAGTGGCCGATAGCAGGGCGCGACGCAGCCGGTGTTGGGCACCGTCGATTTCTTGCATCCGGCTCCGGCCACTGCGAGTGCCACCGCGCCCACCACCATCCATCGATTTCGCATCGCAACCTCCGTCATCTCGAGGGAAGCTGCAGAGTACTACGGTCGAGGTGGCAGACGCAATGACCCCTAATACAGCGCCTTGACCGCCCCCCACGACAGGCGGAGCGACGCCCCCGCTGGGGCCGTCGTGTTGTCCTCCCAGCGCACGATCTTCCACAGCCCGCCCACCGGCGCGACGTAGATGTCGGCGCTGCCCTCGGCCACGTACAGGAGCCCGCCGCGTCGCAGGCTGAAGGTGATCCCGGTGACGCGGCAGCGCAGCGTCCCGGTGGGATCGCCGGGGTCGGTGCTGGCGGTCATCGTGGTGGTGTCGGCGCGGGCGAGCAGGAAGTCGAGGCGGGTGCGCGCGTCGGGCTCGCCGAACAGCGCCTGCGACGCGGCGATCTCGCGCGCGGCGTCCCAGGCGTGCGCGCCCATGTCGTCGCTGTAGCGGAACACGAACCGCGACTGGTCGAACAGCAGCGGATACTGCGCCGCCGCCGCGTCGTCCGCGTGCTGCCAGCACAGGCCAAGGTCGATGATCGGCGCGGCCGGCGTGGTCAGCGGACGGTAGCGCGGCTGCACCGAGCGCACGGTGTCGGTCCAGCGGACGATTTGCCAGCGCAGCGGGCGCTGCAGGGTGTCGACCGGCGCGACGTAAACGTCCCAGAGGCCGGCGATCACGCTGTCCGCGTAGCCGTGGCTCCACAGGAGGGTGTACGGACGGTCGCGGAAGCGGAGCGTCACGGGCGGGTCGCCGACCAGCGCGCACGGCGTCGGCGAGGAGGTGTCGGCGGGGCTGGTCAGCCAGATGAGTTGCGCCCGCGTCACCGTCGGGTCGTGGACGAACAGGTTGGCGAAGATCGCCTTCTCGCGGCCCCAGTAGCGGTGCTCGGTGGCAAGACCGGACTCCGTCGAGTCGATGATCTCGCGAACGAACGTGCCCTTGCGCATCAGCGTCTCGAGCATGACGACGGCGTCGTCGTCGCGGTGCTGGTAGGTCTGCAGCAGGTTGACCAGCGGCGAGGCGGGGGTGGACAGCGGGCGGTAGCCCACCGGTACCGGCAGCGGGTCGTCGATGGGCGGTGGCGGCGTGGTCGTACTCGTGCAGCCGGCGACCAGCGCGACGAGCACGGCGAGCGCGGCGCGGCGCGGGAGCGCGGCGAAGGACCGGAAGCGGCCGATGCGGGCGAAGCCGCGAATGTGTCCGACTGGCGTCATGGGTTCACTCTTGCACAGGCGGAGGAGGCCGGGGAACAAGGATCGCGGGAGCGACGGCGAGTATACCGCAAAAAAAGCGGCCGCGCGGAAGGCCGAAGCCCCCCGCGCGGCCGCTGTCGTACGCAGCCCCGGCCGGGTTACCCCTTCTTGAGGAGGTCCGCCCGGCGGGCGGCCTCGAGCAGGGCGCTGCCCGGCGCCGCGTACTGCGTCGTCGTGGCGCGGGTCACCGCCAGGCGTCCGCTGCCGGCGCCCGTCACCCCGCGCGGCGAGGTCGCCGGCGGCGCGGTGTTGTCTTCCCAGCGGATCAGCTTGTACACGCCGGCGATGGGCGCCACGTAGAAGTCGCCCGACCCGGTCGTCTGGTACAGCACGTCACCCTTCTGCACGTACAGCAGGATGCCGTTGATGGTGATCTTCATCGTGCCGGTGGGGTCGCCTACCACCGACGACGGCACCATGCCCGAGGTGTCGGCCAGCGGGAAGGTCAGCTCGATCTTGCTGACGTCCGGGTCAGTCAGCAGGCCGGTGGTGGTGGTGACGTCCTCCGCGTAGCCCCAGAACTTCGGGATCGTCGGGGTCGAGCTTTGGGGGTCGTAGTAGCGGAACTGGAAGAGATCCTTGTCGAGGATCTCCTTGTAGTGGTCGGCGGCGTCAGTGCCCCGCTCCGCATAAGCCACGATCATGTTGTGCAGCGGGGCGACGTAGGCGTTGGCGACGTTCTGGGGCCGGTAGGCCGGGGGCGTTCCACCGTCGCAGGTCAGCGGGTCGTTGCATGGCGGCGGGCTGAACACGCATCCGCTGACCCCGAGCAGGAGCAGGGCGAGGGCGGCGGTGGCGGACAGCGAGACGAGGCGGAACTGGGTACGACGACGCATGACACCTCCCGGACGAAGCCGTGGATCCCGCGACAGGCGGGATACGTTGACTCAAGCTGTGCATCCCGTCGATCGGATCGGGATGGCGCGGCACGACACTGCAAGCGCTAGCAAGTCAGACGGCTCTGGACGTCCTCCGTGTGCCGCCTGGGGCGGCGCGATGAGTGGCTCCCGGGCGGTCCCGGGAGCCACTCATCGCGCCGCCCCAGGCGGCACACGGAGGACGTCCAGAGCCGTCTGACTTGCTAGCGCTTGCAGTGTCGTGCCG
>JBKJUD010000318.1:0-4327 GCA_046590735.1 Candidatus Eiseniibacteriota bacterium
ACCGAGCGGCGCCTGCGCGAGACGGCCGATTCCCTGGCGCGCGCCGAGGAGGAACTGGCCGCGTACCAGTCCCTTCACAAGTCCGCGGCGCTGGGAGCCGATCCCCGCGGCGGCGCGTCGGACGCCACCGGCCGCATTCTCGCCGAGCGCATGGCGATGGCGGTGAAGCTGGATGCGCTGCGCGGCGCGTTCACTGAGGGCAGCCCGGAAATCCGCGAGACCGCGAATTCCCTCGCGGCGCTCGACCGCCAATTGTCGAAGCTTCCGCAGACCGGACTTGCCGCCGCGCGGATGTATCGCAGCGTGAAGGTGCAGGAGCAACTCTTCACGCTCCTCACTGCGCAGTACGAGGAGGCGCGCATCCTGGAAGCGCGCGATACGCCCACCATCGAGGTAATCGACCGCGCAGTGGCGCCGGACAAGCGCTTCAAGCCGCGGCGCAAGGTGGTGATCGCCACCGTCGCGGCCCTGGCCCTGGTGTGGGGCGCGGTGCTGGCCTTCGTCCTCGAGATGCGCGCCACCCGCAGCCGCGCCTAGCACATGGACGTCGTCAGCGGCCACCTGCGCGACTCCCGCCCCAGCCCGACACCCGCGCGACGCATTCCGGGTCCGCAGATCGTCACCGGCATGGCGCTGGCGGCGAGCGCGGCGATTGCCGTGTTCGTCTCGCCCGGCGGGGGAGCGACGGCGACCGGGGGGCTGCTCGTGCTCGCCCTCCTGCTGGCGTATCCCACGACCCTGCCGTCCCTGGTCACCGCGGTGGTCATGGGCGTCTGGTATTATACGGCGCAGTACTTCACCGTCCGGCTGCTCGGTTTCAACTGGTATCCGAACGACTGGCTGCTGGTCGGCGGGCTGAGCGGGTTGTTGCTCCGGGCCGCGGTCCAGAGGCCGCTCCACTGGCCCGTCGGGATTCGGCCGTTCTGGCCCGCCGGTGTGCTCGGCGGCGTCATGGCATGTATGGCGGTGCGCGCGCTACTGATCGGCAATTCCCGCGCTGACTTGTTCTTCGACCTGCGCCCCTTTGCCTACTACACCTGCGCGGTGCTGGTACCGTGCTTCATTCGCTCCCGCGAGCACGTGCTGCGGTTCGTGTGGACGAGCGTGTACATCGGCATCGTCGGCGGCGTGTGGGGCATCATCCGCTCACTGACGGGGCCCGGCTTCCACATCTACGGGCTCAACCTGCAGTTCGCCCGCCTGGTTGGGCCCAGCGAGATCGTCTATCCGCTCGCCCTGCTGTCGGCGCTCGGTCTCCTGGTGTTCGAGGGGAAGCGAGAGCGGCGCGGGGTTTTGGTGCTGGCAGCGTTCGTCCACGTGATGGCCTGCTTCCTCACGTACTCGCGCGGCACATACCTCGCGCTCGGCGTGTCGTTCGTCGCGATGCTGGCGCTGGTTGGGCTGCGCTCGCGGCAACGCATGGTGCACATCGCGGTCGTTTCGGGCGTGTCGATCGGCGCGATGATCCTGGTGCTGCAGGCGCTCGGTATCCCGCTGCAGGAATCCTTCCTCGAGCGCACCAAGTCGATCACGCTCGCCAACGTCGACTTGTCGATCGCGCAGCGGCTGCTCGAGTGGAACAACGCATACAGCGCGTTCCGCGCGCAGCCGATTTTCGGTGCCGGTCTGGGGCATCTCTTCCACTTCTATCTGCCGCCCTATGGCTGGTACACCTACAACTACTGCCACAACAGCTACCTCTATGTGCTGGCCAAGACCGGCATCGTGGGGTTCCTCACGTTCGCATTCTTCCTGGCAGCCTGGGGAACGACGACACTGCGCGCCTATCTGCGCGCCGGCTCCGAGGAAATGCGCGGCGCTATGCTGGGCTGGGCCGGCTGTTTCATCTACCTGCTTGTCAAGTCGACCACCACCTGGATGCTCAACATCGACTTCTGGGCGCTCTACTTCGCCTTCGTCATCGGCGCCACGGCGATGATCGCCACCCGCCCGGCGCCGGACGCGATCCGCCGCCCGTGACCCTCACCCCACCGCGGGTCACGCCGACGGCAGGACGGCGCCTGGCGCGCAACACTGGGGTGTTGGTGGGCGCGGAGCTGCTCATCAAGGTCTTCAATCTGGGATTCTACGCGCTGCTTTCGCGCGAGATGTTCAGCCGCGGGCTGGGCGAGTGGACCTATGGGCTGGGCCTGGTGACGCTGTACGCCACCCTGTTCAACGGGGGCCTGGGGACGCTGTACACGCGGGAGGCGGCCACCTCACCCGAGCGCGCCGGAGCGCTCCTCGGCCGCTTCGTGCCGCTGCGGCTGCTGCTGGTGGCGGTGGCCCTGCTCGGGCTGGCGCCTCTGGTGTGGCTGCAGCGCGGCATGGGATCCCCGGCGTTCCTCTACGTGCTGGGAGTCGCACCGCTGGCGAGCCTGATTGGCGAGTCGTTTAGGTCGGTGTTCCGCGCCCGGCAACAACTGCATTTCGATGCGATGCTGAACCTCGCCGAGCGGGGCATCTCCAGCGGGTTGGCACTGTGGGCGGTGCTCGCGACCCATTCGCTGGTGTGGGTGGCGTCCGCGTGGAGCGCGGGTTCGGTGGTGGTGGCGCTGATAGCCGCGGTGTGGATCTGGCGCGAACGGATCATCGGACCTCTGGTGTGGGATTTCCGCGAAATGGCCGGCCTGATGCGCCGGGCCCTCCCGTTGTTCCTCCTGGCAGTGCTGGGGCAACTGTATTTCCGCCAGGACGTGGTCATTCTCCGGGCTCTGACCTCCCCCGAAACCGTCGGGTACTATGGCGCGGCCTACCGCCTGTTCGAGATGTTCGTCTTCCTGCCCGGCAGCCTGACGCTCGCCTACTTGCCAGCGGCGTCACTGGTGCGGGTCACCGCGCCGGAAACCTTCCGGGGCCTGGTACAGCAGACATTGACCCTGTGTTTCGCCCTCAGCCTGCCGCTGTCGTTGTTCCTGGCGGTGCGCACGCCCGAGGTGCTCCGGCTTCTCTTCGGCGGGGGCTTCGACGCCGCGATTCCCGCCGCCCGGGTGGTGGTGTGGGCGCTCACGCTCTATTTCTCCAACTCGGTACTGGGCCACACTTTGATCGCCGCGCAGCTGCAGCGCATCCCGGCCATCGCTGTCGCCTGCGCGGTGGTCGCGAATCTCTCCCTCAACCTCGTGTTGATCCCCCGGTTCGGGATCGTCGGGGCGGCATGGGCGACGGTGATGTCCGAACTGTTGATCACGGCCGTCCAGGGTGTCTGGGTCTGGCGCCAGCTGGGGGGCGTGAACTTGCGCGCCATGGTTGGGCGCCCGCTGCTGGCCACTGCCGCGCTGGGGGCAGTCTTGCTCGTGGGCGCCTCGTGGCCGCTGGGCGCGGTGGCGCTGGTCGGGGGAGGGGTTTATCTGGGCGCTGCGTGGAGCCTGCAATTGGTCAAATCCCCCAGCCGCCCGGCCCCAGGAGCTTCCTAGTCGGCTACGGCCCGAGACAGGTGGTGCCAGTGGCCAAGGAAACCGATAGAGTCGGGACGACGAACTGCTGCCATGTTGACCTCTAGTGTCCTGCGTGGTAGCCTCCCTTCGTGGGCCAAAGCAGGGACGCCTTGCCGCCGTCCCTTTTTCTCCCCTTTGTTCGCCCTGTATGACCGCTCCCCGCGCCCCGCGCGAAGCGGCTCGCCTGTCAGGCGAGTTCGACCCCCTGGACATGCGAGGCCCCATGTCGAACACCGAGCGAAAAGGAGACGCCCTGCGGCTTGCCAGCGCCGCGGCACGACCCCTGTCACCTGCATATCGCGCCGCGAAGCGGACGTTTGACATCCTTTTCTCGGCCTCCTTGTTGCTCGCGCTGTCCCCCATGCTGCTCGTCGTCGCACTGATCGTGAAGGTGACCTCCGCGGGGCCGGTGTTCTTTCGTCAGGTGCGCATCGGCCAGCGGGGCGAGGAGTTCACGCTCTTCAAGTTTCGCACCATGTATACGGATGCACCCGCCTATGCGTTGACCCCCACCTCTGACGAGGACCCGCGGATCACACAGATCGGCCGCTTCTTGCGTCCGTCCTCGGTCGATGAGCTGCCGCAGTTGATCAACGTGCTGCTCGGCACCATGAGCATCGTTGGCCCGCGACCCGAAATGCCGTTTCTCGTGGCGGACTACACGGCGGACCAGCGCCGACGGCTGACGGTGAAGCCGGGCCTGACTGGCCTGTGGCAGATCAGCCCTGCGCGCTACGAGCTGATTCACGAGAACCTGCAATACGATTTCTTCTACATCGAGAACGCGTCGTTCCTGCTGGACCTGAAGATCGTGCTCCAGACCGTGGCGCTGGTGTTGAGGGATTCCCTCGCAGCTGCCGGACGGCTGCAAGTGCGGCTGAGCCGGCGGG